>DATASX010000116.1 GCA_036269075.1 Sporichthyaceae bacterium | reverse complement strand
CGCGGACCTACCCCCGCACGGCCCCCGGACTCCCGCCCTCGCGCCGGACAGTGCCTCCACCGAGTCAGGACCTGCGAATCGAGCAGCTGCTTGCGGACCCTCCCAGGGAGGCGCAGGTCGCCTATGAACTCGGATTCGGGTGCATCAAGTGGTGTGAGCCGGCTTGGCTAAGTTGCTCCCCGAGCTCCGCCAGGCGCTCGGGCCCGACGGCTGAGAGCACCGGGAACACTTCCCCGTCCTGGCGCGCGATGTGGCGGACTATCCGAGCGCGTAGATCCGCGGCCGCCGCGGCGAACCGAGTGTCCTGCGGGTCGGCGTCCAGGAGCGTCTGCATGAATTGCCGCGCCTGATCGCGGTCGGCCGCCTCCTGCTCGACCAGTCCTATCTTGTCGGCGGGCAATTCGCGGAGCACCGGGTCCAAACAGTGCTGCTCGATCTCCAGGTGGGCGCTGAACTCGGCGACGAGCGCGTCGGCCCCTCGCCGGCGTCGGTAGATGTTCGCCGAACTGCTTCCCGCGTCCTGGCCGAATTCGGTGAGCAATCGCTGCAGCCTGTTGTGGTCCTCGCGCAGCGCGGCGGTCGCCTGGTCCATGCCCGATCTCCTTCCGATGCCTGCTGCCGCTCAACCCGCATGCCGCGGCTCGGTCGCCTCGTCCTGCACAGCCGCGGCCGTGTCCTCGCCTTCGGCGGCTTTCTCGTCCTGCAGTCCGGAATTCTCCTGCAAGCCCGGCTCCGCGCCGGAACCCTCAGCTTCCCGGCGCTGTTCCTCTCGCCCCACTACCGTCTCCTTCGAATCGTCGTCCTCTCCGTACTGGTTACCCATTTCGTGGCCGGGCGCGCGGACGGGTAGGACGCAGCCATGTCAACCGGTTACAAGAGCTTCCGCGACCGCGCGGCGCATGACCGCGCGCACGAGTTGTGGGATCTACCTGACTGGCATCCCGATGCCCCGACCGGGGGGATGCGGCACATGCTGCGTCGGGCCCTGCGCCGTTGCCTGACCGAGCCGGGGTACTGCCCCTCGATCCGGTCCCTGGCGTCAGAGCGGCCCGCGGACATGGACTGAACCCCCGGCTCGCGTCGGCACGGTTCAGCTCCGGGCCGATGGTTGCCGCAGGGCTTCCAGGGCGTGGTCCAGCGACAGTGGCGACCAAGGCCGGCGGGCTGCGGGTAACGCCTTGAAAGCGCCTGCGTAGCGGCCGAGCGAGGCGACGTCGTGCGGCGAGCGACGCGGGTCGAGCGCCAGCAGTCGTGCTCTCGGGGTGTAGCGGCGCGCGACGGCCAGCCACTGGTCGGGCTCGGCGATGCCCAGGGAGCGGACCCCGTGCTGGAACAGCAGGATGTCCACGGCCCGGTAGGCAGAGCTGTCCTGCAGATGGGCACGGAAAGCGTCCAGGGCGGATTTCACGGCGAAGAATGTCCAATAGGGAACGGCCGCCGCGCGCAGCGTGGCCCATGGGTCGCCGAGGATGAAGGAGGGAACGATCAACCGGTCGCCGGCCTCGCCGCGACTGGTGTACCACCGCCGCATGAGGCGAGCCACGGCATGTGCCGGCGCCTGGGGACCCTGATAGCTCAGCAGCCGTAGCGGATGCCCGTGCGCGGCGCACCATGCGGCCAGTGCGGCCCCGAACTGCGGCTGCGCACCCCATTCGGCCTCCGGGGCCCAAGTGTCTGGGCGTGGGGTGTGCGGGCGGGCGAGATAGTCCTCCGGCGACTGTCCGCCCTGGGCCCCGCTCTGGAAGAAGTGGCGCTCGCCGACCTGCACCACCGGCCACTGCGACTGGTCCTCGACCAGCACGACCGGAGCGCCCGGCGCCAACCTCGCGCTCAGGAACTCCGTGTAGGCCGGGGGCAACCCGCGCCACTTCATCCGGAAATAAGTCATCTGAGCGACCATCAGTTCGTCCTGCACCTGATCGTGCATGTGGTGCAGCACCGTGCCGGGGTTCGCTTCCAGCAGCGCGGAAGCCTCACGTTGCCCGAAACGCAGAGCATCGACCGGGCGCTGCGGATCTCCGCGGCGCGCGACGGGGATAAGCACCGTCGTGGGCAACCACGGGACCTGCATCGCAGCGGCCAGGTGGGACAGGGCGCCGTTGCTCGACCCGATCAGGACCCCTGGGTAGGGCCGCTGCGGATACGCCGCCGCCAACATTTTCGCCACGGCGTTCAAATCGACATCGCCGAGTCTGCGCGGGTCCAGACCCTCCGAGGCCCCGATCCGCGTGTACAACCGCCGCAGCAACGGCCAAGGCAGATTCCCGGCCACCCGGATCGAGGCGCCCGCGAGCGCGCCGTGGCCCAGATGCGGGAACGCCCTGCCGTGCAGCGCCGCGGCCAGCCCGGCATGCAGCACCGTCGCGGAATCGAAGGAGGCAATCACCTGCCCGGCATCCAGCTTGCCGCCCGCGGTGTTCACCGGAGTACCTCCTCCACCAGGTCCGCGAAGCGTTCGGCGTCCCCGTAGGGCCAGGAATGCGTCGCTCCAGGCACCACCACCAGACGCGCGGAACGCTCGGCCGCCAACCGCGCGGCGTAGGCGTGCGAGGTGATCCGGTCTATTTCGGCGTGCACCACGGTGAGCGTGGCCGCCACGCCGGGCAACACGTCCTCGAGGTGCAGCGCTGCCGCTGAGCGGAGCAGCTGCGCCAGGCGCACTGGGCCGGCGCGGCACCAGTCAGGTGCCTGCTCGGCCAACAAGCGAAGGGGCTCGTCCCGGCCGGCGAGCACCCACCGGCCGAGCAGCCGAGACAGGTTGCGAGCCTGCGGCTCCACGGTCGGACTGATCAGCATCAATCGGCGCACCTGCCCTGGGCGGGTCAGGCAGGCAGCGACGGCAGCGGCCTGCGCGCCGAAGGAGAGACCGACGAGCAGGTCGACGGGGGCACAGGCGGCGTCGATGCCTTCGGCGAGCTGCGCACCGTAATCGCGCAGTCCAGGGGCTGGGCCCGGCGCCCCCGGGGCGGAGCACAAGGTCACGTCGCACCCTCGTCCGCTCAACCGCTCGGCGGCCGGATGAACGTAACGACGCACGCCGGCACCGGGAACGATCAGGACCCGCACGCCGCGCCTCCAGTCCCTGTCACGGCAGCAGATCGCCGAGCACGCCGAACCTGGCCGCGACGTGCAACGCCCGGCCGCAGGTCGCCCGAACTCCCGGGGGAGCACGACGAGCGAACTTGGCCAGCCACGACCAGGTGCCCCTGACCGTCACCGGTTCCTTTACCCCGCCGAAGGTTCCCTCACCCGCTGAAGGCGGACCCGGGCTGATGGAGTGCGCCGTCAGGGACAGGAGACGTGACGCCCGGGACCTGGTGGCGGTGCCCGTCACCGGTGCGATCGCATCGCGCGAGGTGAACCCGGGTAGGGCGCGGGGCGAGGAAGGGAGGTGAGCGAATGGCCCGCTCCGGCTGGTCCGGGACGATCAGCTTCGGCCTGGTGGGCGTCCCGGTCGCCCTGTTCACCGCCACCGATGAGCATCAGCCCTCGTTCCACCAGTTCGCCGCGGGCGGGACCGACCGCATCCGATACAAGCGGGTCAACGAGCGCACCGGTGACGAGGTCGACTTCGCCGACCTCGTCCAAGGGGTCGAGGTGGGCGACGGGCAGTTCGTGATGGTCACCGACGACGAACTCGAGCAGATCGCGCCGGGCCGTTCGCGGTCCCTGGAGATCTCGGCCTTCGTCGACCTGGACACGATCGACCCGATCTATTTCAACAAGGCCTACTACATAGGGCCCGCCGCGCAGGAGAACACGAAGACCTATGCGCTGCTGCGCGAGGCGATGGCCGCCTCCAACCGAGCCGGTATCGCGACCTTCCTGATGCACGGCAAGGAATACCTCGCCGCGATCCGCGCGTCGGGGGACACGATGGTCCTGGAGACCTTGTTCTTCGCGGACGAGGTACGCGACCCGAAGAAAGTCCTCGGCGACCTGTCAGGTGCAAGCGCGTTCGGCAAGGGCGAACTGGACCGGGCCAACCAGTTGATCAAGTCGATGGACGACCAGTGGGATCCGGGGCGCTACAAGGACGTTCACACCGATCGGGTCAAGACCTTGATCGAGGCCAAACGCAAGGGCGAGCAGGTCGAGGACGCCGAGGACGCGCCGGCCTCCACCAACGTGGTCGATCTGCTCGAGGCACTGCGCCGCTCCGTCGAATCCGCCCGCGCGGGCGCCAAGAAGCCGTCCCCCGCAAGGAAGGCAGCGAAAAAGTCCTCGGCGAAGACACCGGCGAAGAAGGCTCCTGCGCGGAAGGCTCCTGCGCGGAATGCGGAAGCCAGGAAGGCCGCACCGGCGAAGGAGACGACCTCGGCGAGGAAGTCGACCCGGAGGGCGTCGTGACGCCCCGTCCGGAAAGACTCGAGCCCTACCGCGCGAAGCGCGACTTCGCCCGGACCACCGAGCCTTCGGGCCGGCGCACCGCGAGCGGGAAGCGGTCGCCGGTACCCGCAGCGCGCTTCGTGGTGCAACGCCATCGCGCCAGTCGTCTGCACTACGACCTGCGCCTGGAGATCGGCGGCGTGCTGGTCAGTTGGGCGGTACCCAAGGGCCCAACCTTGGACGCCGACGTGCGCCGCGCCGCGTTTCACGTCGAGGACCACCCACTGGACTACATCGACTTCGAGGGGGTGATTCCACACGGCCAGTACGGCGGCGGCGACGTCATCGTGTGGGACACCGGAACCTGGGACCTCCACGAGGCGTCCGACCCCGGGGCAGCGCTTTCTGACGGCGAGTTACATGTGGACCTGCACGGGGAGAAGCTGCGCGGTCGTTTCGTGTTGGTCCGCACCAGGACCGACTCCACGGGCAAGGAAACCTGGTTGCTGCTGCACAAGCACGACGCGGACGCCGTGGGCGGGTGGGATCCCGAGGACCATCCGCAATCGGTCCTGAGCGGCCGGACCAACGAACAGGTCAAGGCCGATCCCGATCACCCCCGACGCGCGCAGGGGCCTGCCGGGCACTCGGCGGCATCCGCAGGCCCCGAGCGGGTAACTCCGGTGACCGCAGGCGAGCTGGCGGACCTGGACGCGCTCGGGGCCACCGGGGCCTGGTCGGTGTTCGGGCGCAAACTACGGGTGACCAACCTGGACAAGGTCCTGTTCCCGGCTCGGGCCGGCGAGGCCCCCGTCACCAAACGGGACCTGCTGCGTTACTCGGCGCGAGTCGCCCCGGTCGTCCTGCCGTATCTGCGGCGCCGCGCCTTCAACATGCACCGGTACCCGAACGGTGCAGGTACCAAGGGCTTCTGGCACAAGGAACTGCCCGACCACGCCCCGGACTGGCTCCCACGCTGGGAAAACCCC
This sequence comes from Sporichthyaceae bacterium, assembly GCA_036269075.1. NCBI lineage: Bacteria > Bacillati > Actinomycetota > Actinomycetes > Sporichthyales > Sporichthyaceae > Sporichthyaceae bacterium. Next base: position 8,716 of record DATASX010000116.1, on the reverse strand, counting down.
GACGCCGAACCCGGGCAGAGCCACACCTACCTGGTCGTCGACGAACCGGCCGCGCTGCTGTGGGCAGCCAACTTCGGGGCCCTGGAATGGCACGCCTGGACCTCCCGGTTCGAGGCGCCCGACCGGCCCACCTACGCCTTGATCGACCTCGACCCCGGCGAACGGACCAGCTGGGCGGACCTGCTGACCCTGGCCCGACTGCACCGCACCGCACTTGAGCATCTCGGCGTCGCGGCCCGCCCGAAACTCACCGGCCGACGCGGGATCCAGATCTGGATACCCATCGCCCCCGGCCCGTCCTTCGACGACACCCGGGAGTGGGTCGAGCAACTGTCGAGAACCGTCGGAGCCGCCGTACCGGAGCTGGTCAGCTGGAAATGGCACGTGAACGAGCGCAACGGCGGAGCCCGGCTGGACTACACCCAGAACGCGGTCAACAAGACCCTGGTCGCGCCCTACAGCCCCCGCGCGGCCCCGGGGGCACCGGTCTCGGCACCGATCGACTGGGACGAACTGGAGGACCCGGACCTGCGCCCGGACCGCTTCACGATTGCCTCGATGCCGGCCCGCATCGAGGACAGGGGCGATCTGTTCGACGACGTCCTGCAACAAGACCGCGAATTGCCGACACTGCGTTGATTGCGTTCGCGTCGGATTCGGTCTTTTCCCACCGGGTAGCCAACCGTTCGGGCTCTGGACGCCCGGCCGCGCCCGACCTGGAATTTCTCTGCCGAGAATTTGGCGTTGTCCGGCCATCATCGCGATTCCGGCGTCTGCCGCTGGGCGCTCCTGCGCACGACACCTGGGGCACCGCGTCGACGCGGCCGCCTTGAGCCGGAAAGGACGAGCAATGCCACAGCGAGCGTGGAGCAGCCAGCGGGAGCGACAGGCGCTCGGTCGATGAGCACCGGCACGACGGACCGGCAGGACCGATCGGATTCGCATCGTGGGGCAGGACGTGGCGCCGGTGGGCAGCGCGTGGTTCCGTGCGCCTGAGGCGAGCGGATCCGGACTCACCGGGGATCAGAAGATTGCGCTGCGGTAAGGGCTTCCGCTACGTGGGGCCCGACGGCAAGCCGTTGCGCGACGACGCGGAGCTGGCGCGGGTGAAGGCCTTGGTACTGCCACCGGCGTGGCAGGACGTCTGGATCTGCACGGACCCGGCCGGGCACCTCCAGGCCACCGGAGTCGACGCGGCGGGCAGGCGTCAGTACCGCTACCACGACGACTGGCGGACCCGAAGAGACGCCTGCAAACACGACCGGATGCTGCGGTTCGCCGGTGCGCTCCCAGCCATCCGCGCCACGACGGGCGAGCACCTGAGCGGCCGAGGATTCACCCGCGAGCGCGTACTCGCCGCTGCGGTACGCCTGATCGATCTGGGATTCTTCCGCTCGGGCGGAGACTCCTACGCCGCCGAGCACGAGACCTACGGCATCGCCACGGTGCTACGCGAGCATGTGCGCTGCCGGCAGGACACGGTCGTGTTCGAGTATTCGGCCAAGGGCTCCCTGTGGCGGGAGCAGGCGGTCGCAGAGCCACACGTGTGCGCCGTGGTCAAAGCGCTTCGCCGGCGCGGCGGGCCGAGCCCGCAACTGCTCGCCTACCGCAACGCAGGTGATTGGCACGACGTCCGCTCCGCGGACATCAACGCCTACCTGCGCGAGATCTCCGGCGGTGATTACACGGCCAAGGATTTCCGGACCTGGCACGCGACGGTCCTGGCGGCAGTGGGCCTCGCCGTGTCCACCGGCGCGCCGGATACCGTGACCGGTCGTAAACGGGCGGTCAGCCGGGTCGTCCAGGAGGTGGCACATTATCTGGGCAACACCCCGGCTGTGGCCCGCCGCTCCTACATCGATCCGCGGGTCATCTCGCTGTACGCGGACGGCATCACTGTTTCCCCTGCGCTGAAGCTGTTGGGCAGCGAGGCCGAACCGGGCGAGATGGCAACTTCCGGCAAGGTCGAGACCGCAGTGCGACGGATGCTCGACAACCACAGCCGCGCAGGTGGGAAGTGACGGGTAGCCAGGTTCTCTCTTCCGCGGTGGTGCCACGCGACGTTCACGGACTCGCAAGCGACACCGCCGCCCAGTTCGACCGTGTGCTGCCGCGCCCGGCCGGCGAGCCGACCCGGACGCCGGGACCGATGTTTGAGAAGCCGCCCCCGCGGCGAGACCAGACACGTCGGGCCGCGACCGGCTTGATGCCAACAGGACATGGGAGTGAGCAATGACCACCGATTCGCAATCCAAGGTCTCCACCTCGCACCTGGATCTACCCGCTCCGGCCGCCGAGGCCTTGCAGCGGGCCCTGGCGGCGTGCGGGACCTGCGCGCAGGCCTGCAACGCCTGCGCGGACGCGTGCCTGCGCGAGGAGGACGTGGCGGCGATGAGGGCCTGCATCATGTCCGACCTCGACTGCGCGGAGATCTGTGTCACCACCGCGACCCTGCTGGCCCGTTCCGGCGGGGCCCAGGTCGGAGTGACCCGGGCGATGCTCAACGCGTGCATCGCGGCCTGCCACGTGTGCGGCGAGGAATGTGCCCGGCACGGCGGGCACCACGAGCACTGCCGGGTTTGCGCGCAAGCCTGCCAGAACTGCGAGGACGCCTGCCGCGACCTGCTGAGCCAACTCGATTGATCCGAAGGGTCTTGCGCAGGGCCGCAAACGCCCCGCCGGCGAGCGACCATTGCCTTCTGCGGACCGCGCAGCGTCGGGCCGCGCGCAACGGGTAGCCCAGCGGTGATGTCGACGCCCACCGATCTTCGTGGAGTTTGCCGATGGCAGTCGATCAGAAGGCTCCCGGGCCTGCCCTGCAGGCCGCGGCGAAGCGGGTGCGGCAGCGCTACTCCCACGGCGAGCACCGCCCCCTGGGGTCCTTCGTGGTGCTCACCGGTTGTTATGTCGCGGCCGTCGGCGTCGGGTTTCTCGTGGCCCGCAGTCGCGGGGTCCGCGTCCCGGCCCGGCCCGCCGTCGGCGACCTGGCCCTGGTGGCGATCGCCACGCTGCGGACCTCCCGGCTGATCGCCAAGGACTCCGTGACCAGCCCGCTGCGCGCGCCCTTCACCCGGTTCCAGGAGGCCGGCGGGGCCGGTGAGGTCAATGAGCAGGTTGTCGGCCGTGGCGCCCGCAAGGCGATGGGCGAGCTGCTGTCATGCCCCTTCTGCATCGGCCAATGGGTGTCCACCGGACTGGTCGGAGGCCTGGTGCTGGCACCTCGCGCCACGCGCTGGCTGGCAGCGACGATGTGCGTCAGTGCGGCCGCCGACACGCTTCAGTTCGGCCGGGCGCTCCTCGAGCATGCGGCCGAATGAGCAGGCAGCCCCCCACCTCGTCAACGGCGCGGTCCCGCACCGGCGCCTCGGCCAAGTCGGCCCGCCGACCCGGTGCGGGCGCATGGGTGCCGCCCGTCCAGGACCTGGCAGACCTGACCGCCGCGGCGCGGGCCTGCCAAGGTTGCGAGCTGTTCGCCGAGGCCACGCAGACCGTATTCGGTTCCGGTCCTTCACCGGCGCGGTTGATGCTGGTGGGCGAACAACCGGGCGACCGCGAGGACCGCGCCGGGATTCCGTTCGTCGGCCCGGCCGGTGGGGTGCTGGACCGAGCCCTGAGCGCGGCGAGGCTGGACCGCTCGCAGCTCTATCTCACCAACGCGGTGAAGCATTTCCGGCATGCCGACCGCGGAAAGCGTCGACTGCACCGAACTCCTTCAGCCGGTCAGATCAACGCCTGCCGACCATGGCTGGAAGCCGAACTGGCGAGAGTGCGTCCGGAGCTGGTGGTGCTGTTGGGTGCGACCGCCGGCCGCGCGATCTACGGCCCCGAATTCCGGATCGGACCGGTTCGCGGCGTCCTGCAGCCGGCGCCGGACCGATTCCCGACCGCCCATGTACTGGTGACAGTTCATCCCTCCGCGGTTCTTCGGGCCGAGGACACCGAGGCGGCTTTCGCCGGGTTGGTCGCCGATCTGGAAGTGGCGGCCAAGGCCCTGGGCTGAGCACCGCGTCAGCTCAGCCCCTGATCGGCGCCGCAACCCCACACGCCGCCGGGTGGGCCGCACCGGATCGGGTAGGAGCCCGGAGGGCGGCTGCCGCACATGACGGGCGGTCACTTCAGGAAGGAACGCATGGCACACAACCGACGCCACATCACGGGAGTGTCCTCGGGGGCCGTGTTCGACGTGCTTCGCGACGGCACCAGCTACAGCCACTGGGTCGTGGGCACCCGCAAGATCCGCCGCGTGGAGCCGGGGTGGCCGGCGGTCGGGACCTGTCTGCACTACACCGTTGGGTACGGCCCGCTGCGCAAGGACGACCGGACTGAGGTCCTGGACTACGTGCCGGATTCCCGGCTCGAGCTCGAGGCCAAGGCTTGGCCGGGCGGGACCGTGTCGATCGTGCTGAGCGCCCGCGCCGAGGACGGTGGCACGGTGGTGGAGATCGAGGAGACGCCGCGGCGCGGGTTGGCGAAGGCCCTGCACAACCCCGTCCTGGATCTGCTGATCAAGGTGCGCAACGTGGAAACCCTGCGCCGGTTGGAAGGACTGGCCCGGGAACTGAGGCAGGCTCAGGCCTGAGGCCCTCCGACCAGGGCGCGGGTGGCCGCCAACGCCAACCGTCCGGTGCCGCCGGCCCGGCGCGCGGCCCGGGCAGCGTTCGCGCCACAGGCCCCGTGCACCCCGCCGCCGGGATGCGCGGCCGCGGAGGCCAGGAACAGCCCCGCGATGTGTGTCTCGGGGCGGCCGAGTCCGGGGGTGGGCCGGAAGATCAACTGCTGGGTGAGCCCGCTGGTTCCGCCGTTGAGTGCCCCGTGGACCAGGTTTGCGTCGGCATTCTGCAGGTCGGCCGGGAACGCGACGTGCCGCCCGATCACCAGGTCCCGGAACCCCGGCGCGAACTGCTCCATGCGTGCCTCCATGCGGTCGAGGAATCCGGCCTGCACCGAGGCGTCGTCCCACCCGCCGTGCAGGACACCGGCCGCGTCGCCTCGGGGGCGGGCCGGGACATGGGTGTAGGCCCAGGCCGACTCGGTTCCGGCCGGGGAACGCGACGGGTCGGCGGTGCTCATCTGACCCACCAGCAGGAACGGGTCGGCGGGCACGCGGCCCAGGGCCAGGGAATGGGCGAAATCGGAGACCTCGTCGAGTCCACCGCCCAGATGCACCGTGCCGGCCTCGGCCGCCTCGTGGTTGCGCCAGGGGATCGGCCCGGACAGCGCCCAGTCGACCTTCACCGTAGCGTCGTCCCAGTCGAAGCGGGTCAGGTCCCCCCGCAGTCGCGCCGGCAACTCATCCGGGTCCAACAACTGCAGGTACAGCGCGGGCGCGGAGACGTCGGCCAGCACGGCGCGCCGGGCCCGCACGAACCGGCCGTCAGCGCAGCGCACCCCGAGCGCCCGGCCCTCGCGCACCACGATCTCCTCGACCGGCGTGGAACACTCGATCCGGCCGCCGGCGGCGCGCAGCCGGGCCGTCAGGGCGTCGGTCAACGTTCCGGAACCCCCGCGGGGAACGGGAAATCCCACGCTCTGGCCGAGCATCGCCAGCAGCCACCCGAAGACCGCACTGCCCGGTTCCTCCGGTCCCAGGTCGGTGTGCAGGGCGTTCCCCGCCAGCAGCAGCGCCGCGCCATCGCCGTGGAAGGTCTCCTTCGCGAAGCGGCGCACCGAGAGCAGCCCGAACCGCGCGAAGCGCAGACCTTCGCGCACTCCGAGCCGCCGGGCCAGCCGTGCACCGGCCCGGACCGGGGGAAACGGGGTCATCAGCGTCTGGACCAGCGCCGGGTCCAGGTCGCGCCAGTGCGCGACCAGCTCCCGCCAGGCGCGCCCGTCCCGCGGGTCGAAGGCCGACACCGAGGCGACCGTGCGTTCCAGGTCGCGGCTCAGAACCGCGGTCCGGCCGTCGAGCAGGGGGTGCGCCAACACCGCCGGTGCGTGCGACCAGGACAGTCCGTGGTCCTCCAGCGCTAACCCGCGTAGCACCGGGGAACCGACGGCCAGTGGGTAGAACGAACTGAACAGGTCGCTCACGAACCCCGGCGCCGTCACCTGCGCGCTGCGTACCGCGCCACCGGGTGTCGGCTGAGCCTCGAGCACCACGACGTCCCAGCCCGCGTCGGCGAGCAGACTCGCCGCGACCAGACCGTTGGGGCCTGATCCGATCACCACCGCATCCGCGTTCACCAGGGCAGCGCTCTCATGCGGCGAACCTGCCCACCGACGCGAGGCCCAACCTGAGCGGCCTCGGACCTGCGGGCCGGCCACGCGTCGCGGCCCGTCCTCGGCGATCGTTCACCTACCGGAACCCAGACGCGCTCCTCCGCCGCCGAGCCCACCTCTTCGAGGTATCCGATCGTGGGCGGTCATCATCGGGTGCCCGGCGCCGATCAGCGGTGTCACCGGTGGCTCGACCGACTCGGCCAGTGCCACACCGCTGAGCACCGTTTAGAAGTCGACGTGGGCCAGCGCGCAGGGTGGGGTGCCGGGCACGAGGCGGATTGCCCGGCCGGCGACGTCGAACGGGTCGAGGAAGCGTTCCAGGCGGCTGCGATCGTCCCGGTTCGTCTCGCGTCGTTTCGTTGCGGGCGCCCGGCCCTCCGAATTCCGCTCGTCCCGCCGAAACTGCCCGACCTCCCACGTGTACTCCTCGACGGTCATGCCGAGGCTCGCCGCGAATTTGTCGACCGGGCTCAAACCTCAGCGTCCTCGCGTCCGGATCATGACGATGCGTCGGTGATCCTGCGGCGATTCGGTGCGGACATTGGGAATGCCCGACTACCGACGCGCGGCCGAGCGGCCGCGCAACGCAGCCGACTCGACATGGCGGTTCGTCAGGTTGGAATTGATCATGAGGTGGGGGCTGGTACAGGGTCCCGCCGCAGCAGAACGCACTGCGTTACCGGTTCGGCGTTGGGCGTCGAGACTATGCGGGTGGCCGTTTGTGGGTGGGAGTTTCGGCGTCAGGGTTGGTCGAGGACGGACCGACATCGGTCGGGTCGGTGGGGGCGCCCACTCGTTGCCCGCGCGCGGCGGGGTCGGGCTGTCAGGAGTTGTCCTGTTCGGCGCGCTCGTCCGGCTGGGCGTCGGTTCCGCCTCGAGGGTCCGTGCAGGTCCCGGCGAGATCTTTGTCGTTCTTGGTCATGTCGATGCTCCTGTCGTCCGATCGGTGTCGTGCTGCGCGTGTACCCGACCCGGGTTGAACCAGGCAACGGGCGCGGCGGGAAAGGTCCCTGCCGGAGCGCCGAAACGCGTGGTGCGGTCGGACGGCGATCGGGGGGGGGCGTCGCGATGGCTGACCGGAAGCGTGGATACCGGGGAGCCAGGACGCCTGCGGCGGGTTGGGGTTCGGGTGGTGCGGGTATTCGCCCGACATGACGGCGCTGGAGTTGGCGGACAGGCTCGAGAACGCCGAGCGGCTCGACGGTGCGGTGTCGCGGCTGCAGGGCATCGTGGCGAAGCTGCCGGCGGGCCGCCTCAAGGACGCCCTTCACGGGGTGAACCTGGGGCATCCCCTGCACCCGATGCTGGCCCAGGGCGCCTTGGGGGCCTTCGTGTCCACCGCGGTGCTGGACGGCGCCCGCCGGCACGGGGAAGCCGCGCAGCTGCTGATCGCTGCTGGACTGGTCGCCGCGGTGCCCACGGCCGCAGCCGGCGCCGTGGACTGGGCGGACCAGCACGAACAGCAGACCCGTGTGGGATTGGTGCACGCGTTGGGTAACACGCTTGCGTTGAGCGCCTACGGCGCTTCATTGATCGCCCGCCGCAGCGATCGCCCCGGTCTGGGCCGCGCCCTGGGTTTCGCCGGGCTCGCGGTTGCCGGCGCGAGCGGCTACCTCGGCGGGCACATGGCCTTCCGGCAGGCGGCCGGCGCGAACCACGCCGAGAGCGTGCCGCACTTGATCCCGCCCGGATGGCACCGGTTGGGCAGGATCTCGAGGATCCCGCAGCGCGAGACCGTCAAACGTCGCATCGGGGACGTGCCGGTGCTGGTCTATCGCCGGGGGGAACACTTCGACGTACTCGCCGACTCCTGCCCCCACCTGGCCGCGCCCCTTTCCGACGGTGAGGTCACCGATGACGGGTGCATAGTGTGCCCCTGGCACGGCAGCGTCTTCGGGCTGGACGACGGGGAAGTCGTGCACGGCCCGGCCACCGCCGCGGTCCCGCGATTCAGCACCCGGGTAAAGGCAGGCCTGCTGGAGGTCCGCCTGCCGGGGGCGGGCTGACGGACCGCCCGGACCGACCCCGGCCGGGGCAGGCGGGTGGGCCCAGGCGCCGTGCCCGGCCGCCTGGTGCAGCAGCTCCCCGCCCCGGCCGAAGATCGAGACCACAGGTCCGGTCGGAGTGTGCGCGGTCGAGGAGTCGACCGACGGTGCGGGTGAGTGGCAGCGATCGCCTCGGAGGCCTGGATCATCGCTTCGAGCGGTTCTCCGGCCTGGCCGTGCTGCCGACGGCCGGGAAATTCGTGTGTCTCCTCGTTCTCGGCGTGCTGGAGCACCGCCGTGCGCAACTTCTCCAGCTTCGGCAGGAATTCAGATCTCGGTCGCCGGGCCGGGGGAGAAGCTGCTCGTCTCCCGTAATGCTCACAAGTCGGTGATCGCCGGGGTGATCATCAGCGGCATCTGGCCGGTCTGGGTGCACCCCAAATTCGACGCGGCGTTGCACCTGGCGCACCCGCCCGAGCCGCAGGATGTCCGCGCGGGGTTGGCAGCACATC
>DATASX010000115.1 GCA_036269075.1 Sporichthyaceae bacterium | reverse complement strand
AACGCCATACCCCACCTGATCACCAGCGAACAGCGCACACTCCACCAACGCCGCGCCCGGCACCAACACCGCGCCGCCCACCACATGATCCTTCAACCAGGAATGCGTGCCCAGCGCCAACCGCCCGGTGAACACCACGCCGCCGGAACCGGGCTGCTCGACCACGGCGCCCAGGAATGGATGCGCACAGGATCCGATGCCGAGATTCGCCACGTCACCGCCATCGGTGGAGGAGGGGTCCAGCCAGTAGTGCGTGCGGGTGAACGCGTACGTCGGCAGATCGAAGCCGGGATGCGGACGCGCGCCGAGCAGCACCGTCCAGTCGACCGGGCCGCCCGACACGTAGATCGCCGCCGCCGACTCGACAAACCGGGCCAGGCCGCCGTCATCGCGCTTGAGCGAACCACCAATCTCGTAGTTGTCGTGCGCGGCGGCGACGCTCTCGCAGCTCTGCTGCATGCTCAGGGTCAGTACCGGGTGTGGGCTGACCTCGATGAACCGCCGGCAGCCGCGCTGGTAGGCCAGTCGGACCGCGAGGTCGAACCGGACGGTCTCCCGCAGGTTGCGGTACCAGTAGTCCGCGTCGAGGTCGGCCGGGTCGACCACTTCTCCGGTGACCGTCGACAGCAGTTCGATCCCGGTTGACAGGATCGGGGTCACCTCGCCCATCGCCGCGCGCAGGGGCTGCTCGACGGCGTCGATGTGCGCGGAATGCGAGGCGTAGTCCACCGCGATTCGGCGGGCCGCGACGCCGTCGGCCTCACAGGCGGACAGCAGTTCGTCCAGCGCGGTCGCGTCGCCGGACACCACGGTGCTGTCCGGGCTGTTCACCGCCGCCACGCCGAGTTGGTCGGGCCACGCCGCGAGTCGAACACGGACCTCGGCCTCGGGCAGCGGGACCGACACCATGCCGCCGGTGCCGGCGATCGCCCGCACCGCCTTGCTGCGGGCCACCACGATCCTGGCCGCATCGCGCAGCGACAGCACACCCGCGACGTGGGCGGCGGCGACCTCGCCCTGGGAGTGGCCGATCACCGCGTCCGGCTCGACGCCCATCGCCCGCCAGGTCCCGGCGAGGGCGATGAAGACGGCGAACAGCACCGGCTGGACGACGTCGACCCGGTCGAAGCCGGGCGCGTCCGGCGCGCCGCGCACCACGTCGAGCAGGTTCCAGTCCACGAACTCGCCCAACGCCGCCGCACACTCGGCGAGATGGTGGGCGAACACCGGTGAGGAGTCGATCAGCTCGCGGCCCATGCCAAGCCACTGCGAGCCCTGGCCGGGGAAGACGAACACGGTCCGGCCGCTGACCTGGGCCTGCCCGGTGACGACGCCGGGACTGGGCTCCTCGGCGGCCAGCGCGTCCAGCCGGCGAACCAGTTCGGCGCCGGTGGCGCCGACGATCACGGCGCGATGTTCGAACACCGAGCGCTTGGCCAGTGCCGCGCCGACCTCGACCGGGTCGAGGTCCGGCCGTTCGGCGAGGAAGGCACGTAGCCGGTCGACCTGTCCGGCCAGGGCTTCCGGGTTGCGCGCGGACAGCAGCCAGGCAACCGCCGCCGGGATCTCGCCGGCGACCCGCTCGGCCGCGTCGCCGGCCCGGACACCGTCACCGGACGCGGGCCGGGCCGACTCGCTCGCCGGAGCCTCTTCCAGAATGGCGTGGGCGTTGGTGCCGCTGATGCCGAAGGAGGACACCGCGGCCCGCCTCGGCCGAGCAGTCTCCGGCCAGGAACGCTGCTCCCGCAACAACTCCACCGCGCCCTCGGACCAGTCGATCTTGCTGCTCGGCGGGTCCACGTGCAGGGTCGCCGGCAACACGCCATGCCGCATCGCCTGCACCATCTTGATCACACCGGCCACCCCGGCCGCCGCCTGCGTATGACCCATGTTCGACTTGACCGACCCCACCCACAACGGCCGACCGGCCGGCCGATCCTGGCCATAGGTCGCCATCAACGCCTGCGCCTCGATGGAGTCGCCCAACGGCGTGCCGGTGCCGTGCGCCTCCACAACGTCCACATCGGACCCGATGACCCCGGCGTCGTCCCAGGCCTGGCGGATGACCCGACGCTGGGACGGACCGCTGGGCGCGGTGAGGCCGTTGGAAGCGCCGTCCTGATTCACCGCAGTGCCCCGCACCACCGCCAGCACCCGATGCCCCAGCCGCTGCGCGTCCGAGAGCCGCTCGATGACCAACATCCCCGCGCCCTCGGCAGGCCCGAAACCATCGCCACTGTCCGCGAACGCCTTGCACCGACCATCAGCCGCCAGCGCGTGCAGCTGGGAGAACCCGACGAACGTGGTCGGCGTCGACATCACCGACACCCCGCCGACCAACGCCAGCGAGCACTCACCGGCGCGCAGGCCGCGTACGCCCATGTGCAGCGCCACCAGCGACGAGGAACACGCGGTGTCCAGGGAGATGGCCGGCCCCTCAAGGCCCAGTGTGTAGGCCACCCGGCCCGAGGCGACGCTGGTGATCGTGCCGGTCACCAGATGTACGGCATAGCCGTCCTGTTCGAGGTAGATCCTCGGCCCGTAGGGCTCGGGCATGATCCCGGTGTAGACGCCGGTTTTGCTGCCCCGGATCGACTGTGGGGCGATGCCGGCGTTTTCCAGCGCCTCCCAACACACTTCGAGCAACAGCCGCTGCTGCGGATCCATCGCCGTCGCCTCACGCGGGCTGATCCCGAAGAAGCCGGCGTCGAACTCGGTCGCGTCGTGCAGGAATCCGCCCTCCCGCACGTAGGACCGGCCCGGCCCGGTGGCGTCCGGGTCGAACAGGCCGTCGATGTCCCAGCCCCGGTTCGTCGGCAGCTCGGACACCACGTCGCGCCCGCCCACCGCGACCTGCCACAGGTCCTCGGGCGTGGTGACCCCGCCGGGGTAGCAACAGCCGATGCCCACGATCGCTATCGGCTCGGCGGCGCGGTCCTCTGCTTCCGACAGCCGGGACCGGAGGGACCGCAGCTCGGTCGAGGCCGTTTTCAGGAGTGCGCGGAGTTCGTCCTCGTTCGGCATCTCAATTTCCCCTTAGTAAGTACGATTCCGGACTCTGGACCGGTGCGTCGCCATGGCCGGTGGACAGTGGTCAGCGAGGGTCAGCGGAGGACCTCGCGCGCCCTGCCGGGACCGTCAAGGTGGAACCAGTCCCGTCGCGGTCGCCTGGTCCGCCGCCAGTAGTCGACGCTTGATCCCGGCCACGCCTGCCGGTTGTGCCCGGACCGGTCCAGGAACCAGCTGTCGCAGCCACCCGAGTTCCACACCGATTTGGCGAGCTTGGCGTGCAGCCACTTGTTGAAATCCCGCTCGACGTCGGCCCGCACCTCAAGGCGGCTCGCGCCGGTGTCGCGCATCATGCGCAGACACTGGGCGATGTAGTGCGCCTGTGCCTCGATCACGAACAGGATGGACTGACTGCCCCCGCCGGAGTTGGGTCCCATCATCAGGAAGAAGTTGGGGAACTTCGGGATCGTGGTGCCAAGATGCGCGTGCATCCCGTCCCGCCATGCCTCCTGAATGGACAGTCCGTCCCGACCGGTGATCCGCTCGTTGGCGAGCCGGTTGTCGGTGGCGAAACCGGTCGCGTACACGATGATGTCGACCTCGTGCAACTGGCCGTCGCCGGTCCGGATGCCCTGCCGCTCGAAACCCTTGACCGGCGAGTCGACCAGTTCGACGTTGTCCCGCGCCAGCGCCGGATAGTAGTCGCTGGTCAGCAGGATTCGCTTGCAGCCGATCGTGTACTCCGGGGTCAGCCGGGACCGCAGCTCGGGATCGGGCACCTGCTGGCGCAACGTCCGCAGCGACGCCCCTTCCAGCACCTTGAGCAGCTTCGGGTGCATGAAGAGCACGATGGCCAGCTCGTGACTCCAGTAGGCGAACGCCCGGTAGAGCTTCTGGCTGGCCGGCAGCGCGCGGAACAGGAACCGCTCGAACCGGTTGATCTTCCGGTCCGGCTTGGGCAGCACCCACTGCGGCGTGCGCTGCACCACGTACACCTGCTTGGCTTCCTCGGCCACCGCCGGCACGATCTGCACCGCGCTGGCCCCTGCGCCGATCACCGCGATCCGCTTGCCGCGCACGTCAGTGCCTGGGTCCCAGTGCATCGAGTGGCACGTCTCGCCCTGGAAGTCCGCCATGCCGGGGAAGCTCGGCACGTGGGGCTGGTGCAGCGCGCCGATGCCCGCGATCACCGCGCGGGGGCGCAGCACCCGGCCGTCCACGGTCTCCACCCGCCAACGGTCGGTGTCGTCGTCGAAGGTGTAGGACAGTACCTCGGTGTTGAAGCAGGTGAACGCGCCGAGGCCGTAGTCGTCGAACACCTTCTCGATGTAGCTGAGGATCTCCGGCTGCTGGGCGTACATACTCTCCCAGTCGCGGCCGGGCGCGAAGGAAAAGGAGTACATCAGCGAGACGACGTCGCAGGCGGAGCCGGGATAGGTGTTGTACCGCCAGGTTCCGCCGACCCCCGCGCCCTTCTCCACGATCACGAAGTCCCGAAAGCCGTGCTTGAGCAGGTTGATGGCGGCGCAGATGCCGGCGAGCCCGGCCCCCACGATCACGATCTCAGGATCATCAGAACTCAAGACAGTCAACCTCTCCTGTCGATCTTCACGAGTCGGCGGCGTGGGATTGGTCAAGCGGGGCGAAACAGTTCGGCGCCGGGTTCGGCAGCACCACCGAGATCGCCCCCGGCATGGCGTAGACCTCATATCCGCTGTGCGATCCCGTTTCCAGCTCACCGTCGTGTTCGAGCTTCAACGGCTGTCCGTCGGTCCGCTCGACCCGCACCCTGGCGCCCCGTGCGAGGTGGACCCCGTCGACCTCGCCAACGTCTCCGCCGCCGAGCGCGGCCGTGCCGAAGGCCTCCACCGACACCGACTCGTCGACAACCAGCACGTCGAGCAGGCCGTCATCGAGCATCGAGTCGGGCAGCAGCCGCAACAGGCCGGCGCGGTACCGAACCCCGCCGACCAGGGTCAGGTAGGTGTTCGCCTCGATCATCACCTCGCCGTCGACCAGCACCCGCCCCGGATAGGGCTGGTAGGAGCCGAGCACCTGCAACGCCGCGGTCATCAGGCGCTCGCGGCCGGACAGTGGCAGGGTTTTGGCCAGTACCAGACCCTCCGGGATCAGCCCGGTCGACACACCCAGCATGGTTGGCGAGTCCAGTTCCACCAGGTGCATCAGGTCCAACGGCCGGACCAGGTAATCGCCGTCCACCAGGACCGCACGCACCACCTCAGGCCACGGCAGGTCGTCCCACAGGCTGCGGAAGTTGGAATTGCCGGTGCCGCCAGGTGCGATCAGCAGCGGCGGCGCGAGAGGCGCGCCGAGCAGGCCACGGGCGACCTCGCCGGATGTGCCGTCGCCGCCGATGGCGACCACCACGTCCGGGCGGTCCGGTCCGGCCAACGCGGCGGCGGTGAGCCGAGTGCCGTCGCCCTGCCCCGCCGTCCAGGCGACCTCAAGGTCCAAACCGTCGACCGCTTGGAGCGCGCCGACCAGTTCGTCCGTCGGACCGCCGGCCGCCTTGTTCACCACCGCGAGAACACGCCGTGAGCCCATGCGCGCGAAACCTCCGCTGAATGATTGGAATGTAGCTGCCCACCTGATCGAAATCGGGCCTGATCGAAACCGGGTCGAATCAATCGAATCGGGTCAGATCACATTGGTGACCTTGAGAATGCTGTACACCAGCCGGGCGGACAGCTTTCCGGTATAGGAGATGTAATCGGGAGTGAGATAGTTCGGATGCCACTTCATCTTGTATTCGAGTTGGCTCTGCGACGGGTACAGCGCCTTGCCCTTGACCGCCAGCAGGCGGAACAGTCCGTCTATCCGCCGGTTCCCGGTGGGCAGGCCGTGTTGCGGGTCCAGTCCGGTGAACGGGGTGAAGCCGAAATGCAGCCACGGCACGCCCGCCTCGCGGAACCGGTCGATGGCGTAGAGGTTGATCGACTCCATCACGCCGGCCGGCGCATCGGGCACCCGCCTGCTCAGGTCGTGCAGCCACCCCGCCCGTGAGCCGTACACCGGCGAGTAGGAAATGTAGCCGATGAGCCGGTCGTCCAGGGTGGCGACGAACAGCCGGCGCAGCGGCTGCGCCGAGCCGCCCATCTCGCCGACCATGAACTTCATCTCCCTGGTGAAGCGCCCCTTCGAGCGCAGCCACACCCGGTCCAGCTCGGCCAGCTCCGCCGCGTACTGCTCCGGTTGGGCCTCGAAGGTCTTCACGCCGAGCCGACCGGCTCGGGCGATCTTGTTGCGCAGCTTGACGAACTTCTTGCCGCCCAAACCGAAGTCGGCCAGCTCCACGGCGTAGGACATGCCGAACTGGTTGACGACCATGCCCCGGTCGGCGTAGATCGGCGCGTCGGACTCCGGCACCTGCACGGCCACCACCTGCCGGTTGGCCTGCTTGGCCGCCGCGCAGAACTGGTCGAGCAACGCGCCCCGGTCGGCCGGGGCGGCCACCGGTCCGCCGAACTGAATCCAGCACTTGCCGACGTTGCGGTAGAAGACGACGCCGTCGATGTCCGGCGCGCGGAAGATCAGGTTCCCGTCGTTCATCGCAAGGAACCCGCTCGGATTGTCCGAACAGGACCGAAGCATGTCCAGTGCGTAGGCCTGGTCGCCGGTTTGTGCCTGGTCACCGGTGGTTGGTGCCGGCCTGGTTTTTCCCATCTGCATACCCCTAAGCCACAGCGTCTTCGAGCAACGACAACAGTTCGCGGGTGATGAAGTCGATCAGCTCGGCCGGTGTCGCGTAGTCGAAGACCATCGTCGGCGGTATTCGCATCCCGGTGACCGCGACGAGCCCGTTGCGGAACTCGACGGCGCTGAGCGAGTCGAAGCCCAGCTCGGTGAAGCGCGCTTCCGGCTCGATCTCCGTGATGTCCGCGTGGCCCAGCACGGCGGCCATCTCCTCCAGCACAACCTGGCTCACCCGGTCCCGCCGGTCCTGCTCGTTCAGTGCGACCAACTCGGCGACCAGGTCGAACTCCTCGAACTCCTCGAATTCGGCGGCCACCGGGGCCACGGCCGGCCGCCTGCCGGGCTCGGCGCCGCCGGCCGGGACCACCGGATCAAGCCAGTAGTGCCGGTGCGCGAACGCGTAGGTCGGCAGGTCGATGTCGAGGGGCCGGGCCGGGCCGAGCAGGGGGCTCCAGTCCACCGTCGTGCCGGCCACGTGCCACTCGGCCAGCGCCTCGACCACTGACCTCGGTTCGGCGCCGCCGGGGCCGACCCACACGAACCGCGCGGTCGGGTGCAGAGCGGTGACGGCGTCCAGGGTGTCGCCGAGCGGCGCCGTGGCGCGGACCTGGCGTAGCCAGTAGTCGCCGTCCCCGTAGCCGGCTCCGTCGACGCCGATCAGACCGTCCAAACCGGACACGATCGGGATACGCGGCGCTGCCGCTGACACGGTGTCCGCGACTGAGGCAAACTCGGGCAGCGTCGTGTCCGACTCCTGCGTCGTCAGCCGGGCGCGCGCCAGCACAAGGGCCAGCGCGTCCGGGAGGCTCAGCACGCCGGCGACATGGGCCGCCGCGATCTCCCCGACCGAGTGCCCCAGCACCAGGTCCGGCCGGACGCCGAAGGAGTCCAACAATGCGAACAGCGCCAACTCGACCGCGAACAGCCCTGACCACAGGTAGCAGGGCCGGCTCAGCTCCTCGGCGTCCTCGCCCCAGAGCACCTCCCGCAGCGGGCGCCGCAGGTGCTGGTCGGCCAACGTCGCCACCGCGTCGAACGCCTCGCGGAAGACCGGGAACATCTCGTACGAGGCGCGCCCCAGCCCCAACGACGGGGTCGCCGCACCGAGGAAGGCAAAGGCCGTCTTCTCCTCCCGCGCCCGCCCGGTCGGCGTGTCGGCCAGCAGCGCGTCCAGGCCGCGGACCAACTCGGCCCGATCGCCGCCAAGGACAACGGCCCGGTGCTCGAACACCGAACGCCGGGCCAACGCCCTGGCCACCCGTCCGGCGTCCACATCGGACCGATCACGCACGAAGTCGGCCAACCGGCGCGCCTGACCGGCCAGCGCCTCCGGGCTGCGCGCGGACAGCAGCCACGGCAGCACGCGCGAGCCGATCGACGGCACGACGGAATCCGGGACCGGTTCGGCGGCGGTCTCCAGTGCGGGCGCCTGTTCCAGGATGACGTGGGCGTTGAGGCCGCTGATGGCGAAGGAGTGCACGGCGGCCCGGCGCGGGTGGTTCGACTCGGGCCAGGGCCGGCTCCGGGTCAGCAACTCCACCGAAGCGTCAGCCCAGTCGATCTGCGGGTTGGGCGTGTCAACGTGCAGGGTCGCCGGTACCACCCCGTGCCGCATCGCCTCGATCATCTTGATGACGCCGGCAACGCCCGAGGCCGCGATCGTGTGCCCGATGTTCGACTTGACGGTGCCCAGCAACAGCGGCCGGTCCTGGGGCCGGTCCCGGCCGTAGGTCGCCGTCAGCGCCTGGACCTCGATCTGGTCGCCCAGCGGGGTGCCGGTGCCGTGCGCCTCCACCACGTCGATGTCGGCGCCGGTGAGTCCGGCGGACTCCCACGCCTTGCGGATGACCCGCTGCTGGGCGGGACCGCTGGGCGCGGCCAGCCCGTTGGACGCGCCGTTCTGGGTCAGTGCGGTGCCCCGGACCAGGCACAACACCCGGTGGCCCATTCGTTGCGCGTCCGAGAGCCGCTCGACCACCAGCACGCCGACGCCTTCGGCCAGCCCCCAGCCGTCCGCGTCGGCGGCGAACGCCTTGCACCGCCCGGCCGAGGACAGCGCCTGGAGGTGGGAGTACGCCACCGGCACCGCCGGCGTCGACATCAACGTCACCCCGCCGACCAGCGCCATCGAGCAGTCGCCGTCGCGAAGGCCCTGCGCGGCCAGGTGCAGGGCGAGCAACGACGAGGCGCAGGCGGCGTCCACCGACACCGCCGGACCGGTCAGGCCCAGCGTGTAGGCGATCCGGCCGCTTGCGACGCAGAGCACGTTGCCCTCGGCCAGGTATCCCTCGTAGCCGGTGGGACAGCGGTCCAGGAGCACCCTGGCGACATAGTCGCCGGCGCCCAACCCGGCGTACACCCCGGTCTGGCTGCCCTTCAGCGACCGAGGATCGATACCCGCGTGCTCCAACGCCTCCCAACACACCTCCAACAACAACCGCTGCTGCGGATCCATCGCCGTCGCCTCACGCGGGCTGATCCCGAAGAACCCGGCGTCGAAACCCGCTATGTCGGGGAGGAAACCGCCCTCCCGCGTATAGCACTTACCCGGCACACCCCGCTCGGGGTCGAACAGCCCGTCGATGTCCCAGCCCCGGTTACGGGGGAACTCCGAGACGGCGTCCCGGCCGGCCGCCACCAGGTCCCACAGTTGCTCGGCCGAGCCCACCCCGCCGGGAAAACGAGCGCCCATCCCGACGATGGCGATCGGCTCTGCGGACCTGTTCTCCGCCGCCTCCAGTCGCTCCCGCAGCGAACGGTTCTCCGCCACCGAGTTCCGCAACGCGGCGACCAGGCGTTCCTCGACGTCAGCCATGTGCCCTTTCCCCTGCCGTGCCGGATGACGCTGTGCCGAACGAGTCCGTAATAAGCGATCCGGGTGAGCTATCGCCCGTGCACGTCCGCGGGGACCGGATCGTTCGCCCCGGCCTTGTGCTTGCTGGCCATGGCTTTCCAGTCGGCGTTCTTGTAGTCGAACTGCTTGTACTCGCGGACGAACCGCTCGAACGCCGGATGCAGCACCGGCTCGAACGCGACACCGAAAGGCTTGGGGTAGTTGTTGAACATGGCGCGGTCGATGAAGATGTGCGCGGGAATGGCCAACAGGCACCAGTGCCAGCCGAACAGCTGGATGTAGAGGATGATGACCAGGCCTTGCGTCACCGCGCTGTGCAACACGTCGTAGACCACGTAGTAGGACTTGGCTATCCGCCCGGTGGGGCTGCGGTGGTAGGCGATAAGGGCCGGCACCGTCCCGATCAGGTCGATGTAGGCGAACAGCAGGACGCCCTGCCAGAAGTCCACCTGCGACCAGTGGCTGAGCAGCAGCCACACGCTCACGATGAAGCCGAGCGCGTACTCCGCCCGCGCATTGATCGTCGTCGTCTTGGTGAAGAAATGATTGAACGTGTCCATGCGAACCTCTCGGTCATGGCGGAAAAGGCGAAGAATAGGACGGGAAAAGGCGAGAGGCTAGGCGGTGAGCACGCCGCCGAACAGGTGGTCGATGATCTGCGACATGGCCTGCCGGAGCACCCGGATGGCGACCGGATCGATAATCGATTCCAGGCTCGGCACGCCGAAATCGAACGTGGCGGTGAAGGTGAGCAACACGTCGGACTCCGCGTCCGGTCCGGTCGTGGTGATCGCCCAGTCACCTTCGAAGATGTCGAAGTCGCCGTCCAACTGCTCGAACCGCATGACGCAGTTCTCGTCGTCATAGTAGTCGCGCTCGGACCAGCGGAGCAGGCCGTTGCGGAAATAGATCTCCCAATGGGTGATCGCCTGGTTCGGCTCGTCCACCGGCTCGTTCAGGACCGACTTCACCTGCTCGGGCGCGTACTTGGCGTAGACCTCACTGTCCTTGAGCCGCTGATAGACATCGACGGGAGACCAGCCGGACACAACGCTCTCGATTGTCACTGTCTGCATGGCGACCTTTCTGAACTCGCCGCGCCGAACCCGTGGGCGCGCTGAACTAATAGGCGACGGCCGACCCGAAACCGCGCCGGACGGCCTCCTCGATCAACCTGATCTCGGACTCCTCGATCACGGCGGGCGGCGTGAACCGGATAACGCAGGAGTTGTGCAGCGAATGGTTGGCGATGACCCCCTGCTCGACAAGGCTCAGCATCATCTCCCCGGCGTGTCCGGGATTGGTGAACTCGATGCCGATGAGCAGACCGCTGCCGCGAATGTCGCGGACCACGCCCTCCTGGGCGTTCTCCGCGGACTTGCGGAAGCTGGCCAGCAGGCGACGGCCGATCCGGTCGGCGTTGCCGACCACGTCGTACAGCTCGATCGCCTCGATGGCGGCCAGCGCCGCCGCCGTCGCCAGCGGTGAGCCGCTGTAGGTGGACTGGTGCAGCAGCGGGTCCCGCTCGAAGGGCGCGTACGCCTTGCTCGTCGCCACCATCGCCGAGATCGGCACCACGCCACCGGACAGCGCCTTGCCGACGACCATGACATCAGGCCGCACGTCCTGGCCGGAGACGCCCCACATCCGGCCGAGCCGGCCGAGGCCGGTCGCTATCTCGTCCACGATGAAGAAGCAGTCCCGAGCCGCGCACACCCGAGACACCTCGGTCAGGTAGTCCGGGTCGGGCACGATGACCCCGCCCTCGCCCTGCACCGGCTCGACGATGAAGCACGAGGGCGGCTGGCCGGCGAGCGCGCGGTCCAGGGCGGCGGCGTCGTTGAACGGAATCTCGACCACGTCGGACAACAGCGGCCGAAACGGCTCCTGGTAGAAGGGGCGGGCGCTGACACTGAGCGCGCCGAGGGTCCGGCCGTGGTAGCTGTTGGTCGTGGTGACGATCCGGCGATACCCGTTGATCCGGGCCAACTTCAGCGCCGACTCCACCGCCTCCGCACCGGAGTTGGCGAAGTAGACCTTCTCAAGGCCCGCTGGGGCGCACCGCACCAGCGCCGCGGCCGCGCGCGGGCTCACGCTGTCGATGAACAGCCGCCCCGACAGCGGATGCCGCTGCACCTGCTCGACCACCGCGGCCACCACGTGCGGGTGGGTCGCGCCGAGCAGGAACACGCCGTATCCGGCGCAGTTGACGAACGACTGGCCGTCCTCGGTGACCAGCCGAGCGCCGTGCGAGTCCCGCTCGACCTGGCCGCCGAACATCCGCGAGATCGCCACCAGCTTGCTGCCGAGGGTCTCGGCGTAGATCTGCCGTATCTCATCCGAGAAGTCGAGCTGGGAAACCTGCCCATGACTGTCCGCCACGGCTAACCCCCTCCACATGACAAATGAACGAATCAGGTCGACTGTGCGACAACGGCGGCGCTTCGACCTACTTGATCGACATCTTCAGGCCGGCGAACGTCTGCTCAAGCTCGTCCACCACCGACCGACGGGACGGCGGGTGGAAGGCCAGCGCGTGGGTCGCGGTGGCCAGGTAGCTGACCATCGGGTCCTTGATGAACTGCATGCCGCCAAGACATTCGACGGCCAGGTCGACCGAGCGGCGGATCGCGCCCTGCGCCGCGTACCGAGCGATGAGTGCCTGCGGGAGCAGGTCGAGGGCATCGACGTCGGCGCCGAGGTCGACGAGCGAGGCGACCCGTTCCAGGCCCAGGGTCGCGGCCTCAAGCTCGCACGCCACCGCGACCCGGTCCTGCGCAGAGCCCCGGCGCGCGCTCAACAGCTTGTCCGCCAGCGCGCCGGCCATGCCCACGTAGGCAGCGGAGATCAGCAGGGTGAACCACAGGAACCCCTTGGCCTCCACGGCGTCCACGCTCAGGCCGGTGCTCTCCTCCAGCTTCATCACCAGCTCGTCGGCGACCTCGACGTCGGTCAGCACCACCTCGTCACTCTCGGCGCCGCGCAGCACCAGCGAGTCCCAGAACGGCCGGACCTCGATGCCCGCCATGGTCGCCGGGATGACGATCACGCCGAGGCCCGGCTCGCCGTCGCCGTCGAGCAACGAGACGCTGGCCGACATCAGGTCCATGGACCGCGACAGGCTGCACGGCTTCTTCGAACCGGTGACCAGCCAGAAGCCGTCCCGCTTCCGCGCCGTCATGGTCGGCGTCAGCATGCCGTGGCCGGTCAGCCCCTCGGCGAACGCGGAGGACATCAGCAGCCGCTCGTTGGCGATCGCGTCGAGGATCATCCACTCGAAACCCGCGAAGTTCTCCTCGACGGAGACCAGCGCCGCGACCGAGAAGTTGTGCATGGTGGTCGCCACCGCGAGCGACGGGGCGATGGCGCCCAGCGCTCGGACGCAGTGCGTCGCCTCGACCGCGGTGGCGCCGATGCCACCGTGCCGTTGCGGCACCAGCAGTCCAGGGCCGCCACGGGCCCGATAGCTGGCCAGTCCCCGAGAGCTGTCGCTCTCCAGTTCGTCCAGCCCGATCTTGGTCAGGTCGTCGGCGAGTCCGGGAATCTTGTCGTCCAGACTGGCCAGATACTTGTCCAGAAAGCTCATCTGCGCGATCTCTCCTGTCACTGATTGCCGGCGACGCTGAAGAACACGGATTCCCTCGGCTCGACCGCCGTGGCGATGCTGATCGCCTGTAGGTGGCTGGTCCGCAGGATCGGGAAGTGCGCCTCGCCGAACGGACCGCCGCTGCGACCGGTGCCGCCGTGCGTCGGCAGCCCGACGACCTGCCCGATGTGGCTGTCGTTGACCTTGAGAATGCCGCCGTTGTTCAGGCGGGCGCAGATCAGCTCGATCGTCTCGGGATCCTGGGTCCACACCGAGTTCCGCAGCCCGTACCGGTTGCGATTCATGAAATCGACGCAATCCCGCAGCAGTCGCTCGTCGCCCCGATCGCCCCCCTCGGCAGAGTCGGCCGGGTCGACCACGACGATGGGCAACAGCGGGAAGAACGTCTCCTCCCGGACGACGTCGAGGTCTGCCGCCGCGTCCAGCCCGTCGACCCGCACCAGCGTCGGCTCGATGAACAAGCCCATGTCGCCGGGGGTTCCGTCGATTTCCAGCCGCCGGCCGCCGCACACCAACCGGGCGCCCCGGTCGACCGCGTCGGCGAGCGCCTTCTCGAACTCCGCCGACTTCAGCACCGGCGACAGCAGCGCACCTTCCTCCTCGGGATAACCCGGTCGGATGGTGGCGACCTCCCTGGCCAGCTCGGCCAGCACCTGCTCGGCGACGTCCCGGTGCACGAGCGCGTACTTGGGCACCATGCAGATCTGCGTCGAGCCGTAGAAACACTCGGTCAGTGCCCGGACCGCGAGGCTCACCTCCGCGTCCCGCCAGACCAGCACGCCGTCGTTTCCGGCCAGTTCCAGGATGGTCTTCTTGCCGGCGGCGTGCCAGCGGTTGCCGATCTCGATACCGCGCGTCGACTCACCGACGAACAGCAGGTCGTCGACGTCGGGACTGCGCAACCAGTGGTCGAGGACCTCCTCCGGCGCCGCGCAGATCAGATTCATCGTCCCGTCCGGGGCGCCCACCTTGGCGAGGACGGGCCGGACGATCTCCCGCCAGAACCAGGCCGTGCCCAGTGGAGCGCTGCGCGGGGCCTTCACGATCACCGCGTTGCCCGCGATGAGCGCACCGATCGCCAGCATCGAGTTCCCCACCGGGGCGTTGTGCGGCGGATGCACCGCGACGACGCCGTCCGGCTTGCGCACCAGCCGGGTCTCCCGCTGCCCGACCTGGGTGACGTCGGAGAGCTGGCGGCGGCTGAGCGCCAGGCTGTCCTCGGAGGTCATCTCGATCGCGCTGAACACCTCCCAGTCCGCCAGCCGTTTCGGATGGCCCTCGGCGACCAGGAAGTCGACGATCCGCTCGGCTTGCGCGCGTATCTGGTCGCCGAGCAATCGGGCGAAGGCGATGCGCTCGTCAACGCTGGTGGCGCCCCAGTCGGGCTGGGCCCGCCGGGCGGCAACGGAAGCGGCGGCCACCTGTTCCGGGGTGGACAGACCGACTCGGCCGGCCACTCTCGGGTCGTCGGTGTCGGTGATGACCCCGCGGTCCAGTTTCCGCTTGAGTTTCAACGCCGGGATCTCCTCGCGCAGCAGCGCCCCGGCCCGAACAACGTGCAGCCATTTGTCGTGGGTGGCATCGTGACCAGCGATGACGGACGGATAGGTGTCCACACAACTCCAAACCCCGGCGGCAAAGTATGTCGACTGGTTTTACTCATGTTTATGTGCCGACCAATTAACCAGCGAAAGAATTAACGAACTCAAATGAATTCATGGCATTGGAAACCCACCTGTTGAAACGTACTTTCTCGCCGCGTCGCGGTCAAGGCCGTTGAACGCGAACGTCCTGGGAAAACCCAGAATTCACCTGTTCCGCCAGCCCTTTCTTATGTTCTGGATCTGGAGGCGGATGGCCATTGGCCAGCTCTTCGGAGTACGGATCACCGCGTACAGCAGCGGAAGTGAGTCGAGGTAGGTGACGCGCTCGGCCCACAGACCGTCGCGCAAGGTGATGCGCTCACAGGAACGCAGGGTGACAGGTCGTTTGCCGATGTATCCGTCGACTTCCATCTCTATATAGATCGTGTCGTCCCTGGCCGCCCAGTTCACGACGCATCCACGCATATCGGAGATCAGGTCGAAGGTGGGCCCGACGAACCGCTCCCGGAACGCCTTGACGCCGATGACCTTGCCAAGGATGAGCGGTTGCCTGAAGCGGCAGTCCATCTGGAACGTCGCTCGGAAGTGGTCGGCAAACGCGTCGGCGTCCGTCGGCTCGCGCCAGCCCGCGGCGAACTCCGCGACCCAGGGGTTGGTAGGCGTGGCCGCCACGTCCGGGTCGGTCATCCCGATTCCCACCTTCTGCTCTGACAATATGAACTGTCCGGACGCGGCAATCGGACCACTCCCCCACCAACAGGCACAAAGCCAAAGGCCGAAACACGAACGCCGGATCAGTCACAATCGACTCATCCGGCGTTCGGGTTACCAGCTGGCGGTAGCGGCAGGATTCGAACCTACGGAGGACTTTCATCCTCACGCGCTTTCACAAACGCGTTCCTTCGACCGCTCGGACACGCTACCAATAAGGACAGTACTAAGAGTTGTTGTGACTGTCCAGGCATCGAGCGAACTCGTGCCAGGTGTCACCGGTCTGTCTGGCCAACGCGATGACGGACTTTCGCAAATGAAAGGGCACAGCCGCTGCCAGTCGCAGCGAATCCCGTTTGATCACCGCCTGGACGCTGAGCAGACGAATGAGCCGCCAGCCGAACTCGTTGAGCCGCAGCGACGGATCGCCGACCAGCCCGTCGAACGGTTGCACTTCGTCGGCGACTCGCGGCGCAGCGCCGAAAAGAGCATCGCTCCGCGCCTCGGCCTGACTGCCCTTGCCCGGCTCCGGCTCCGGCTCCGGCTCCGGTGAAGAATTGCTCCGCTGCCGAGGTACCGGGTTTTCCCGCTGCCGGTCCGGGATGACGTCCCGGCCGGCGCGCAGCCGTTCTCGGACATCCTGCACCGTGGCGGGCGAGATGCCCGCGAGCGCGGCTATCTCGCGCACCGAGGCTTCTGGCTTCTCCCTGATGAGTTTGCCGGCCGCCACCCGTCCGGCCGACGCATTGAGCCGCCGCGCGGCTCCGTCCCGGCCAACTCGCGTGTTCATCTGGTCGTTTCGGTCAGTCGAACGGGTGCGAATCGCCTGCACCGTGGATGGCGCCAGGCCGACGATGGCCGCGATCCGACGATTCGACCAGTGCGAATGCGTGGTGAGTATCCGGCCGGCAGCCTCCCGCCGGTCGCGCAGCGACAACGGCAGGCCATGCGCGACGTTCGACTGCACGCCATAGACGAAGGCATCGGCCTCGTCGCCTTCGAAAAATATGACCTCGATCTCGGTCTGTCCACGCAACTGCGCCGCCCGCAGCCGATGCATACCATCGATAATCCGCATCGTGGGACGGTGCACCACCACCGGCGGCAATTTATCTTGACTCTCGGCAAGCAACTGAATATGCTCGATATTCTCCCCGTTCAGTCGAGGCGAATCCCCACGAATCAGCAGTGCGATCTGCGCAACCTCTACATTTTTGCTCAAGCCGATCACCGACGTCAGCATACCGTCATGCATAGTCACTCCCCCAAGAATCGCGCAACCTGAACGGTAGTCCCCCATCACCAGGTCCCCCATTTTCCCCACCTGGTATAACATTGATTCCTACTCGATAACGCGGTATTCGCAAATTAGCATGGTCGGCAAATGGAGTCAACAGCTTCGTCCAGATGCCCATTCATGGGACGGGTCGACCTGCGAGTCCTGGGTATGCCTGGCGTTGATGGGCGTGACTGTGAGATGATCTTGGCGTGGAGCAAGCTGGAGCGCGGTGTTCGTCCTGCGACGGAGGCGACGGGGTGAATCCGCGACCCAGCCCCGGTAAGTTCCTGTCGAAGAATTCGACGATCAATGCTATAGGCGGTCGATCCTTTCCGCGAAAAAACCGATGCCGCTTCAATATTTGTTCGCCGACACAGCTCCCTATTCTCTGCCCGAATCTTACGGAGATCAGCCGATTCTTGCTCGTCACGCCCAGTCGGTTACCCGCGTTTACCTCAGCCTGACGCACCCAATTCCGCAGCGTTTCCGCCGACCCGATTTCGAGCGCCGGCGGTCGCCCAGACCATGCCACCCGAACACGACATCTGGGCGCTACCAGCCCACCAACACTCCCCACGACAACAACTCCCGGCGCGAGGTCGGCACAACTCGAAGCTCGGCATGGTGGGCCACGCAATGCGGAAACAGCAGTTTCAGCATGAGGGAATGCGATGCTGTCGGTCGAGTGCGAACCCATTGGGGTACCTGCGGTCCTCACGCCAACCACCGAGATGCGCGTCGACCAGCATGTCGCGAATTCGATCGGGGTTATGCGGCGGCGTTGGCTACTTCTGGGGAGATTCGGGGTGGCCAGGCGTCGGCGACCAGCAGTCCCATGGCGTAGGCGCGGGAGACCAGGGCGGCTCGGGTTGGACACCCGGAGTTTGCGCAGCATCGAACCGACGTGGTATTCGACGCCCTGGCGGCTCAGGTAGAGCCGGGTGGCCAACTGGATGGTCGAGGCGCCCGCGGCGACGCCTTCCAGGATGCGCGCGTCCAGGGCTGTGA
>DATASX010000114.1 GCA_036269075.1 Sporichthyaceae bacterium | reverse complement strand
TCATGCGCATGGTGGTGGATTTGCCGGCGCCGTTGGGTCCGAGGAAACCGGTGACGCGTCCTGGTTGGACGGTGAAGGACAGGTTGTTGACCGCGAGGGTGCGGCCGTAGCGTTTGGTCAAACCAACCGCCTCAATCATGGACAACTCCTCGTCAGCGTCGGATACCGCGACCGCGGTTCCGCCAGTTTTTCCGCGATGCGCCCCGGTGGGCCCGACAGCGGCTCGGTTGAGACACAGCATGCCGGGTTTGCGACCGTTGGCGCGTCGGCCTGCGGTCCAGAGCTACCGTGATCGTGACCTACCGTGGTCTGAGCTTCTCTCATCCCACGGTCGTAGGAATCCCGGCAGACCCTGATTTCACCCTGACGTTGAGTACAGACGCCTGTCCGCGAGCGTGGTTCAGTCCGACCAGCAATGGGAAGGGTTCGGTGGCCGGGGGTCCCGCTGGCAGGCTCAGTCCTGCGGGAACCAGCGACGCAGTGCCCTGGCGAGTCCGTCCGCGTCGACCGTCGCGGTGACCTCGTCGGCGACGGCCTTGACCGGGTCGGGGGCCTGCCCCATCGCGACCCCGTGCGCGGCCCAGGCCAGCATCTCCACGTCGTTGAAGCCGTCCCCGACCGCCATCGTGTCCTCGGCGGCGACGCCGAGCCGCGCACGCAGCGACTCCAACGCGGTGCCCTTGGTGACTCCTGGCGGCGTCGCCATCAGGCAGGCGTCGGCGTTGGCGAGGCTGTAGTGCACGCCGGGGACCTCCACCCCGGCGACCAGTTCGGCCAGCTCCGCATAGCTGTGGCCGGGCCAGAGCACGCTCATCCTCGGCGTCGGCCTGCTGACCAGGGTGTCGAAGTCGACGACGGTGGTGGCGCCGAAGAACTCGAAGGCGTTGAAGTCGTCGGTGGCGTAGTTGCCGACCCCGATGACCTCGGCGACGAACAACGGGTCCGGGACCAGTTTGCGCAGCAGCCGGGCCGGCTCGGCCGGGTCGAAGGTGACGGCGGTGACCACCTCGCCGGTCGCCGCGTCGACGAGCACCGCGCCGTTGGAGCAGATCGCCCAACCGGTGGACAGGTGCAGGCTGGTCAGGAACGGTCGGACCCCGAGCACGGTGCGCCCCGAGCACAGCACGACCTGGGTTCCCGCCGAGACCGCGGCGGCCAGCGCCGCCCGCACCGCGGGGCTGACCGCGCCGGGTCCGGTGGCCGTGAGGTTGGTGCCCTCCGCGCACAGCGTGCCGTCGATGTCGATCGCGATCAGTCGTGGCTGCCACTGGGGTCGACGCCGCACCGGAGTTGTCACGATGACAGAGGTTAACTCACCCGATCGAGTGGTCCAGTTGCCTGACTGGGCTGACCTGCGCTGATCGGCGATTCGCCGGCCGTGGGGCTCAGCCGTCGCCGGGGCGGACCAGGCCGGTCTCGTAGGCGAGTACCACCGCCTGGACACGGTCCCGGACGTCGAGCTTGGCCAGGATCCGGCCGACGTGCGTCTTGACCGTCGCCTCGGACAGGAACAGCTTCGCGGCCAGTTCGGTGTTGGACAGTCCGCGTGCCATCAGCACCAGCACCTCGCGTTCCCGCTCGGTGAGCGCGTCGAGCACCGCCGCGTCGCGCAGTTCGCCGCCTGCCGCGCCGAGGAAGCGGTCCAGCAGCCTGCGGGTCACACTCGGCGCGACCACCGCGTCGCCGCTGGCCACCGCGCGCAGCGAGGAGACCAGCTCGGCAGGCTGGGTGTCCTTGAGCAGGAAGCCGCTCGCGCCGTTGCGCAGCGCCGAGAGCGCGTACTCGTCGAGGTCGAAGGTGGTCATCACGAGCACCTTGGCCAGGCCGGGTTCGGTGATCTGCTTGGTCGCCTCGACGCCGTCCAGGATCGGCATCCTGACGTCCATCAGTACCACGTCGGGCTTGAGTTCGCGGGCCAGTTCGACGGCCTGCCGGCCGTCACCGGCCTCACCGACGACGTCGATGTCCGGCTGCGCGCCGAGCACCATGCGAAAACCCATTCGCATGAGTTCCTGATCGTCAACCAGCAGTACTCGGATCACCCGCTCAGGGTAGGGCCGGCGCCTGCGCTCCTCGAACCGGGAAGGTCGCCCGCACCTGCCAGCCGCCTTCCGGCCGCGGCCCGGCCTGCAGGGTTCCACCCAACACGGTGGCGCGTTCACGCATCCCGATCAGTCCGTTGCCGCCGGAGACCCCGACCGCGGCCCGCTGCCTCGGATAGGCCGCGCCGTTCTCGCGTGCCGGTTCGCGCGGCCCGCCGTCGGCGACCTCGACCTCGATCAGCCCGCCGACCCGCTCCACCCGCACATGCGCCTCGGCCCCGACCCCAGCGTGCTTGAGCGTGTTGGTCAGCGCCTCCTGCACGATCCGGTAGATGCCGAGCCCGACCGCGGCGGGCAGACCGGCCAGGTCGCCCCGGAAGACCAGCCACACCGGTAGCCCGACGGCGGTCACCTTCTCCGCCAGTTCCGGCAGCGCGGCCACATCCGGTTGCGGGGCGCGGGTGTCGCGCTCGTCGGACTCGTTGCGCAGCAGCTCCAGCAGCCTGCGCAGTTCGTGCAGGGCGCCCCGGCCGGTCTCGGCGATGGTGCGCACCGCGGTCTCGGCCAGCGCGGGATTGTCGTGGATGGCGTACGCGGCGCCGTCGGCCTGCACCACGATCACACTCACCGCGTGCGCGACGACATCGTGCAGTTCGCGGGCGATCCGGGTGCGCTCCTCGGCGACCGCGATCCTGGCCTGTTGGCCGCGTTCGGTCTCCAGCAGCGCCAGCCGTCGTTCCAGCTCGGCGTGATAGGCCCGCCGCGCCCCGACGAACTCGCCGAGCGTCCAGCAGAAGGCGAAGACCAGCAGCCCGCCGATCGCGACCGTGACGCTGACGCTCGCCCCGGCGTCGTCAAGGGGGCCGACCCGCCAGAACGCCCACACCACCGTGCCGATCGCCAGCAGCCCGGCGTACTCCAGTGCGCGCCTGCGGGTGGTGCAGGTGACCAGGGTGTAGAGCGCGACACCGAGGGCGAAGTCCCCGCCGCGGAAGATCAGGTCGGTGCGGCCGTCGCCGAGGCTGCTGGGCATGAGCACCTGCAGCCAGCCGCCCGCCATGATCAGGTAGCTGGCCAGCAGCGGACTGCGCCGCCGGAACATCACCGGCACCACCAGCAGCAGCCCGCTCACGGCGTAGGTGGCGAAGTTGGCCGGTGCCTTGTCCACCGAGGAAAGGAGGTCGAACATACCGAGGACCACCGCGATGATGGTGTCCCCGAACATCGGATGCGTCCGCATCCACAAGCTCAACCTCCGCACCACTCCAGGCTAGGCAGTCGCGGTCGGTTCGACGTCACCCTGCGGGACGACATCCCACGGTCGTGGCTACCGCCGTGGACGGATGCCCGGCCGGCGCCTGGTCCGGGCGCCGTTGGCGACAGGCGGAATTACCGTCGGCCACTCGTGGCACCATTCGGGGCGCGATCTCCGATGGCGGCAGATGATCTCGGCGAGGTGGCTCCTTGAGTGAACCAGCAGGCTTCGCTGGGCCGTTGTCGGCCGCGGTCGCCAGCCTGTGTGACCGGTTGCGACCGCAGGTGTCACCGGCCACGGCGGCCGGCTTCGCCGATGTACTGCACCGGTTGGCCGCGCCGTTGCAGGTCGCGGTCGCCGGGCGGATCAAGTCCGGGAAGTCCACCCTGGTCAACGCGCTGATCGGGCGCCGGGTCGCGCCGACCGACATCGGCGAGTGCACCCGCCTCGTCACTCGGTTCTCCTATGACGCGCTGGACCGGGTCGAGGTGATCTTCACCGACGGTGGCAAGCAGGTGCTGCCCTTCGACGCCGAGGGGATGATCCCGGCGCGGCTCGGTGTCGACCTCGACCGCGTCTCCCACCTTGAGGTGTACCTGACCAACGCGGTGCTGCGCGACCTGACCGTGATCGACACCCCCGGCCTCGGATCGCTGGACGCGGGCTCGGTGGCCAGGACCGAAAGCGCGCTGGGCACGGTCGCGACCAGCACCACCGCGACCAGCACCTCGGCGGTCGGCACCACCGCGGCCGGTGACTCGGCGACCAAGGACACCCTCGACGCGGTGTCGGCGAACGCGGTCGCCGGTGCCGAGGCGGTCCTCTACGTCCTCACCCAGTCCGCCCGCGCGGACGACCGCGAGGTGCTCACCGCGTTCAGCGCGGCGACCGCTGGCCGGGACGCCGGACCGGTCAACGCGATCGCGGTGCTGAACAAGGCCGATACGGTCGTCGCGGAGTCGGTCGCCGGTTCCGGGGGCAATGTCTGGCAGGCCGCGCAGCTGCTGGCCCGCCGGCAGGCCGAGGTGCTGGCTACCAGGGTCGCGGAGGTCCTCCCGGTGATCGGCCTGCTCGCCGAGTCGGCCGAGACCGGCCGGTTCAGCTCGGCGGACGCCTACGCGCTGCGTGGACTGGCCGAACTCGACGCCGACACGGTCGCGACCATGCTCGTCTCGGCCGAGCTGTTCACCTCCTGGGACGTCGGGGTCCCGGCCGCGACAAGGGCCGCGCTGCTGGCCCGCCTCGATCTCTACGGCATCGAATGCGCGATCACCGCCATCCGCGAGGCGCCCAACATCACCACCGGCTCGCTGCGCCGCCTGCTGCTGGACCTCTCCGGTCTCGCCGAGGTGCGCGGCAGGCTGGAGGCGGTGTTCCGGGCCAGGGCCGACGGCATCAAGGCCGCGGCGGCGCTGGCCTCGATCGTCGCGATCGCGGCGGCCTCCGGGGACGACGGCGAACGGCAGCGGGTGCACGACGCCATCGAGGTGCTGCTGGCCAAACCGCAGGCGCATCAGCTGCGCCTGCTGGAAGCACTCACCCTGGTCGCCTCCGGTGCTCTCGACCTGCCCGCCGACCTCGCCGAGGAGGTGTTACGGGTGGGCAGCTCGGTCCGGGTCGACGAACAGCTCGGCCGCCCCGGCGCCGAACCGGCCGAGTTGGCCGGCCACGCGCTGGAGCGGGCCGGCTGGTGGCGCTCGTTCGCCTCCTTCGGCGCGACTCCGGCGCAGAGCCGGGTGGCGCATGTGGTCCATCGGGCGTATTTCCTCATCTGGCAGCGACTGCGCGAGCAGACTGGGCCGGGACGAGCCGACCGAGGGGGATGAACCAGTGGCCGCGAACAGGATTGACGGAGAAGGAATCGAGGCGGCAGGAATCCACAGGGCGGGAATGGCCGCACCAGGGGTCGACGCACCAGGGGTCGGCACAGCAGGGGTCGGCACAGCAGGGGTCGGCACAGCAGGGGTCGACGCAGCAGGGATCGACACAGCGGGGATCGACAGGGCAGGGACGGCTGCGGCGGGGATCGATGGAACGGCTCCGGCCGGGCGTGCGTCCGAACCGGATGTGAGGCCCGATGAAGTCGACCTGATGGCCGTGGATCCGATCGATCCCTACGGCCTGCTGGAAACCGCGTTGTCCGAACGGCGCGCGGTGGTGCTGCTGTGTCTCTACGCGCTGGACCGGGCCCGCAGTACCGGGGTGGCCACCCAGCTCGAACGCGGTCTTGCCGAGATCGGCATCATCGGAGTGCGCCCCGACGGCGAGCGCTTCGACCCGGCCCGGCACGAGGCGGCCGGCACGGTGCCCACCGATGACGCCGAGCTGATCGGCACGATCGCGGAGACCGAGGCGGTCGGCTTCGTCGACCACGGCCGGGTGCTGCGCGCCCCGGTCGTGCTGGTCTATGCCAAGCGCGAGGCCGCGTGAACCTGCCGCGGACCGTCCGGGAGACCAGGCAGCGACTGCTCGACCTGCTCGGCGACCTCGACCCGGCCGGCGCGAACTGGGCTGCGACGCAGCGGACCATCCAGTCGGCCGCGCCCAGCGTCGTCGTGGTCGGTGAGACCAACCGGGGGAAGAGTTCGCTGGTCAACGCGCTGATCGCGCAGCCGAACCGGTCGCCGGTCGACGCCGATGTGGCCACCGCGACCTACCTCGTCTTCGGCCACGCGCCGAGCTGGCAGGCCCGTGCCTGCTATCCGGGTTCGGTGCCGCCGGTCCCGATCGAGCTGCCCGACCTGCCCAACTGGGTCGTTGCCAACGGGCAGCTGCCTCCCGGCGCGCTGCCGCCGCGCTATGTCACGGTCGACGGGCCGGTACCGCTGCTCGAACGTCTGACCATTGTGGACACTCCTGGGGTCGGCGGGCTGAACTCGATCCACGGTGAACTGGCCAGACAGGCCGCTGCCGACGCGACCGCGCTGCTGTTCGTCGTCGACGCGTCTTCTCCTTTCACCGCAGGCGAACTGGCCTTCCTTCGGGAGGTCGGCGAGCGGGTCGAGACCGTGTTGTTCGTACTGACCAAAGTGGACGCCTTCCGTGGCTGGCAGGAGATCCTCGACGCGGACCGCGCGCTGCTGGCCCAACACGCCCCGCGTTTCGCCGACGCCGCGATCGCGCCCTGTTCGGCCAGGATGTTCCAGCTCGCCGGCACCACCGGGGGTCCGCAGGCCGCTGCGATGCTGCGCGAACGCTCCGGCATCGTCGAACTCCAGACCACCCTGCAGGAACTGCTCGTCGGTCGGTCGATGATGCTCACCGAGGCCAACGGCCTGCGCGCGGTCAGCACGGCGCTGGCCGGACAGGAGGCGGTGCTGGCCACCCGCTGCCGCGCCTACTCGGCGGGCGAGGCGGAAGCGGCGGCGCTGACCAAACGGCGCGACGAGCTGGTCACCGCGCGCCGGTCGGCGACCCGAGGCTGGCAGGTGCGGCTGCGCGCGGAGATGCAGCGGGCGAGGATGGAGAGCGGGCACGAGGTCAGCCGGGAAATGCGCGATCTGCAGTCCTGGTTCCGGCAGGCCATCGACGCCGCCGACCGCACCGCGCTGGCGGACGCGCCCCGGCAGGTGGACGCCGCCCTGCAACTGGCCTCGGCCAAGCTGTCCGCCGCGCTCACCGAGCGGCTCGGCCGGGTCGCCGACACCGTGCTGGCCGAGCTGTTCTCGGTCGAGGAGATCGCGGTACTGCGCGCCCAGTTCGTGCGGGCAGGCCCGCCGGTCGTCCTGCGCGCCCCGGAACGCCGCAGCCCGACCGCCGACGACAAGCTGCTGGTGTTCATGGGCATCACCGGCGGCTTCGGTGCGGCGCGGGTGGCCGCGTTGCCGCTGGGCATGGTCGGCGCGGTCGCGCTGAACCCGCTGGTGCTGCCGGCGACCATCGTGATCGGCCTCGGTGCCGGCTGGTGGCTGGCCCGCACCCGCAAGTACGCGGCCGAGAAGCAGCAGATGAAGCAGTGGCTCACCGAGGCGATCGCCGATGCCCGCGCCACCATGGACCAGCTGGTCTCCGAGCAGCTCATCGAGGCCGAGGCGCAGCTCTCGCTGGCGCTCGACGAGGCGCTCGGCAAGCGGATCGACGCGATCGAGGCCGAACTGCGCGAGACAGACCGCACCATGAAGCTGCGGGCCGGTGAACGAGCCCGCGAACTCGCCGAGGCCGGCGCGCGCCTCGCCGAGGTGCGTGCCGGCCAGGCGCGGGCGAGTGAGCTGCTTGAGCAGATCAGGGCGCTGCGCGATCGCCGCTGGACCACCTGCCGGACCTCGATCGCGGATGGCGCAAATTAGCGGCTGGCCGACGGAACCGGATCGGCATACGGTGAGTCCAAGCAGGGAAAGTCCAATTCCGCCCCAGTCGTGCCGAGAAGCTGGAGAACAGGGGGAGCCGGTGTACATCGACAACGGTGATCCGGGTGACTCTGGTGAGCTGCAGATTGATGTCGACGGCCACGGGTTCACCGAGCAGGAGAACTACTCCTACGCCCAGGACGAGGTCGTCGACTCCTACGAGCTGACCGAGGCCAACGGTGACCACCTCGTCTACACCGACGACGACCACAGCGGCACGGCGGATCTGGTGACCGAGTACGACACCGAGGGCGACGAGCTGCGCCAGGCCCACTTCGACGCGGGACACTGGGTGGAAAGCGGCAATTCGGGCGCACCGACGGCCGGTGACCCGACCGCGGCCAGCACCGGGGACGGCGACGGGTCCGGCGAGACGATCAGCGTGGACACGCCCTCCGGCGAACACTCGATCGGCCCGGCCACCGTCGACACCAACCACGACGGCAAGCCGGACACCGCGGTGGTGACCGACGCCAACGGCGACACGATCATGTACACCGACACCACCGGTGACGGTCAGGCCGATGTGGCCACCGAGATCACCGCCGACGGCCACGTGATCATCGCCGAGCACACCGGCGAACACACCTGGACCGAGGAGCAGACCGGGCATCTGGACGGCAGCGGTCAGTATCACCAGGATGCCGGCGCGTCCGGTTCGTTCGACCCGCAGCTGGGCGCGACCGGCTCCGCGCTCTCCGGCGGACCGGCCACTCAGGACGCCGCGAGCGACCGGTTCTGGAGCACCGCACCCTCGGTCGGCACTCCCTCGCACGGTTCGGACGGATCGGTTGACGGGGCGCAGGACGCTTCGGACTCGGTGAGCGCCTTCAACGGCCACGGCGTGGTCCGGATCGACGCAGCGACCGGTCAGTGGATCTCCCCCAACTGAGCCGAACTGAGCCAGACCGAGCTGAACTGGGCCGGTCCGAGCCAATCGAGCTGAATTGGCTGGGCGAATCGAGCCGAACCAAGCCGAACTGGGCCCGAACCGAGTCCGGCTGGGCCTTGACCTGAGGCCGGCCGAGGGGTTGGCGCTCGTTCACCGTTGCCCGACCGAGACCTGACTCCTGCCGGCAAGCTCCTGGCGCTCGGTGCCGAATGAGACGCGGCCCTCATCCAGCCGTCATCTCGATGAGACCTGGCCCTCAACAAGCCTCACAAGATTTTCTCAGGGTCACTCAACCGGCGCAATCTTTCCGGCGCTTAATCGATTCCCTGATCGTTTTTGTGAGCGAGCCGACAGGTTCGACCTCTGCGGTGCGCGCCCGGTGGGGCTAACCTCAAGTAATCCCAATTTCTTCGCACGCCCCTTCACACCGGGCGTGTAGAAGCCATTTCCACGGACGACGAAGTCCCGGTGATCGGCATGGAGGCTGCCGAATGCCGGGACTACGTGACGTCCAGTCAGGAGACGACGCGAGATGACCGCAGTGTCAGACGCTAGGGCCACCCGGCCGGTGGCCGACGCTCAATCCGCCGCGCCGGAAGCCATCCCCGGCTTGAGCGATGCCCCGACCAGGCACGCTCGCCTGCTGGCCTGGGTGCGCGAGGTCGCCGAACTGACCACCCCCGACGAAGTGGTGTGGGTCGACGGTTCCGAGAACGAGTGGAACCGCCTTACCAGCAAGCTGGTCGACGCGGGCACCTTCGTGCCGCTGGCCAAGAAGCCGAACTCGTTCTGGGCCGCGTCCGACCCGGATGACGTCGCTCGCGTCGAAGAGCGCACTTTCATTTGTTCGGTGGATTCGCAGGACAGTGGTCCAACCAATAACTGGATGGACCCCACCGAGATGAAAGGGATCATGACCGAGCTGTACCGCGGCAGTATGCGCGGTCGCACGATGTATGTGATCCCGTTCTGCATGGGCCCGCTGGGTGCGGAAAACCCCATGCTCGGTGTTGAGATCACCGATTCCGAATACGTTGTCGTGTCCATGCACGTGATGACCCGCGCCGGCACCAGGGCGCTGGAGAAGTTCGGCACCGACGCGGACTTCGTGCAGTGCCTGCACTCCGTGGGCGCCCCGCTGCAACCCGGTACAGAAGACGTGCCGTGGCCGTGCAACACGACCAAGTACATCACCCACTTCCCCGAGGAGCGGGCGATCTGGAGCTACGGCTCCGGCTACGGCGGCAACGCGCTGCTCGGCAAGAAGTGCTACTCGCTGCGAATCGCCTCGGTGAAGGCGCGCGACGAGGGCTGGCTGGCCGAGCACATGCTCGTCGCCAAGCTGACGTCGCCCGAGCGCAGAAGCTACTACATTGCCGCCGCGTTCCCCAGCTCGTGCGGCAAGACGAACCTGGCCATGCTCGAGTCGAGCCTGCCGGGCTGGAAGCTCGAGACGATCGGCGACGACATCGCCTGGCTGCGCATCGGTGCCGACGGCCGGATGTACGCGGTCAACCCGGAGAACGGCTTCTTCGGCGTGGCGCCCGGCACCGACTTCCACACGAACCCGAACGCCATGCGCACCATCGGCAAGGGCAACTCGATCTTCACCAACGTGGCCCTGACCGACGACGGCGACATCTGGTGGGAGGGCATGGGCGAGCCGCCCGCGCACCTCACGTCCTGGAAGAAGCAGGACTGGACGCCCGCCTCGGACGAGAAGGCCGCCCACCCGAACTCGCGGTACTGCACGCCGATCGACCAGTGCGACACGCGGGCCCCGGAGTGGGAGGACCCGCGCGGTGTGCCGCTGGACGCGATCTTCTTCGGTGGACGGCGGGCGACCACGATCCCGTTGGTGACCGAGGCCCGCGACTGGCAGCACGGCGTCTTCCTCGGCGCGACGATGTCGTCCGAGACGACCGCCGCCGCCGTCGGCAAGGTCGGCGTCGTCCGTCGCGACCCGATGGCGATGCTGCCGTTCCTGGGCTACAACGCCGGCGACTACTTCGCGCACTGGATCGACGTCGGCAAGGGCGCGGACGCCGTCAAGCTGCCGCGGATCTTCTACGTGAACTGGTTCCGCCGCGACGCCGAGGGCAAGTTCCTGTGGCCGGGCTTCGGCGAGAACGTCCGCGTGCTCAAGTGGGCGATCGAGCGCATCGAGGGCAAGGCGGCCGCCACCGACACCGCGATCGGCCGGGTACCGACCGCCGACGCGCTGGACGCCTCGGGGCTGGACCTCGACGCCGCGGCGATGCAGGCCGTCGTGGACGTCGATGTCGACGAGTGGCGCCAGGAGATCCCGGACATCGAGGCGTGGTTCGAGAGGATCGGGCCACAGCTTCCGTCGTCGATGCGTGACGAGCTGTACTCGCTCAGGCAGCGCCTGGACGCTTAACTCCGCGCAGGCGCATTGCTCGCCGGCGGTCGACGATGCCGGCGAACCGGGCGCCCGCGTGTTGCCGCAGCGCCTCCTCGAGGGTCCGCTGACCGCGCCCGGTCATGACCCCGAGGAGGCAACCGGGTCGGCCGTTCAGGCCGGGGAACCGGTCGTGCAGGGGGCCGGCGATCAGCCCCGGGTGGGCGGTGCGGGACGAGCCCGAACTCGAGGCCGACGCTGCTGCCGGTGGCCCGGATCTGCCCGTACCAGCGCCGCATCGAGTGATGCCGGGCCGGCCCGGCCAGGTGAATCGTCGTCGCGCGCGTCCCGGCCGCAGCCGGCGGCAGGGCGTCCCGGTGCAGGTCGTTGAGCGATTCGAGAATCTGGCCGAGGCGGCCCCAGTCGGCGCCCGCCTCGGTCATCAACTGCTGGCT
>DATASX010000113.1 GCA_036269075.1 Sporichthyaceae bacterium | reverse complement strand
CACCTGAAGATGCCGGTATCAGAATGGTCGGCAGCAATGGTCCAGGTTTGCGGCTATCGAATGGAGGACTCCATGCCTCTCAAGCAGTGGCGCTGGGTGACCTTAGGACCCGCTGTGCTTCTCGTGGCGGGCCTCACCTCGGCGTTAGCCCCGGCCTCGCAGGCGGCCTCCGCGGCCACGCCGGGCACGGCACTCAACTGCGCCAGCGCGACGCACAGCGCGGAGTGCGTCGACGTGTTCGACCCCGAGGCGGTCGGCGGGG
The DNA here is from genome assembly GCA_036269075.1 of Sporichthyaceae bacterium. Lineage (NCBI taxonomy): Bacteria > Bacillati > Actinomycetota > Actinomycetes > Sporichthyales > Sporichthyaceae > Sporichthyaceae bacterium. The sequence goes on along the minus strand of DATASX010000113.1, from coordinate 1,338 downwards.
AAGGGAACTACGTCGGCCACGACGAGCCGTCGACGCTGTTCTACAGCAACAAGCCCGGCTCAGGAAACAACAACCTCTACCTGGTCCGGCTGCCGAAGGACCCGCCGGTGCCACCCAACCAGGCGGGGACGGCCGGGACCGACAACTTCCAGCTGCACATCGCGTTCTGGTTCGGCATGGCCATGTGCGACACCCAGTCGTCCCCCGAGGCCACCCAGAACTGCACGCCGGACTCGGACAGCAACATCTTCAACAGCGCCAACCCGGCCTCGCCCAGGTACATCGGCAATCACCCGGGCACCGCGTTCATGGAGATGCAGTTCTATCCGCCGGGGTGGGCTCCCTGGTCGGCCGGAGTCAGCTGCGACGCCAGGCAGTGGTGCGCGGCGCTGACCATTGACAGCTACAGCTCCAATCCGGCGGGCGTGGACAACAACACGGCATGCCTCAATTCGGTCGGCGTCGAACCGGTGAATTTTGCGTTCATCACGAAAAATGGCCGGGCCCAGGCGCCGGCGAACCCGGTGGACGCGACCGCGGCCACCTACACGCCGGATCCCGCCAAGGACCTGTTCATGAACTCGGGCGACAACATCGCGCTGTCCATGCGCGACACCGCGGCCGGGTTCCAGGTGCGGCTCGCCGACCTGACCTCGCACCGGACCGGGTCGATGACGGCCAGCGCGGGCAACACCTTCGGCCAGGTGCTGTACCAGCCGACGTCGTCTACCTGCAACGTCGCGCCGTACAGCTTCCACCCGATGTACTCGACCTCGAGCACGCAGACCCGGGTGCCGTGGGCGGCGCATTCTTACAACATCGCGTTCTCCGACGAGATCGGCCACTTCGAGTACTGCAGCGCGGTCGACCCGTCGACCGGCAACTGCACCTCGGCCGGGGGAGGGGACGGCTCGGTCGATTCCGACGACGTGGGCTGCTTCACCGCGGCGCAGAGCCTGCTGGTCCCGATCTCCGGGTGCATCGGGGCCGACGGCGATTTCGACGGGCCGTCGTACCTGAACGACTGGCCGGGCACCGGGCCGCCGCGGCACGATGCCAAGTTTGACCCGCAGCCGATCGCGTTCACCTCACCGGTGTTCAACGGGTTCCAGCGGTACTCGCAGATCGGGTTCGAGGCGGACATGCCGCGCATCGAGCGCCCGGACTTCGGCGGGATCTGCAACGGCGCGACCGGCGCGGGCTGCGTCAACCCGCCGCCGGGCTCGCAGTTCTACCCGATCTACTCGACCACTGATCACGGGCTGCTGCCGGTGCGAGGGTGCAGCTGGCAGGAAGGCGGGCCCGCCATCCCGGGCACGACCAGCAACTTCGGCGGCT
>DATASX010000112.1 GCA_036269075.1 Sporichthyaceae bacterium | reverse complement strand
CCGTTCGGGCGGTCCGTCCGTCGTTGAGCTTCGAACGAATGGACTAGATCACCTCATCATTTTGATGACCGGAAAACTTCCTCCTCGCTGCGTGGCCGAGCTTCTTGCCGGGGTTTGAGGTGATCGTTTAGAAGAATGTCCGCCAGATGTTCGGTCAGGCGCTGCGAGCCAATTGCGCCCAGGGACCCGCCTATGCCCGCCCGCGGCCATGTCCGACTGGTGGATCAACCAAATCCCGGACGTTCGTTCGCGAAAATCGTCCGATTGGGGGAGGTCCGATACCGGACATCCGGCCAACACTGAATCCGAACGGCGACGGCGGACCCGGTCTGTTGTCGATGAATCGCCGACCGGGGTGTAAGAACTGGCTTCGGCGCGACATAAAGAGGGCATGAAACCGATGGGGGATCCACTCGAGGCAGCCTTCACAGCCGCCTACGAAGCGCACTACGCGGCAGTGCTCCGCTACGCGAGCCGCCGGGTGGATCACAACCTGGCGCGTGACGTGACCGCCGAGACCTTCGCCGTCGCATGGCGCCGCCGGGAGGAACTGGCCTTCGACGAGATCCTGCCGTGGCTGTACCGCACGGCCGGACTGGTCACCGCCAACGACCGAAGGCGCGTGTACCGGCAGCAAGACTTGCACGTGAAGCTGCGGGCCGAGATCGACCCGCCGCCGGCCGGTGATCATGACGGCCTGAACGCCGAGGCCCGCCTGGCCGAAACGCTCGACGCATTGGCGACGTTGAGCGATGCCGACCAGCAGATCCTGCGACTGCACGCCTGGGAGGAACTCGACGGGCGGGCATTGGCAACAGCCGTCGGTTGCAGCACGACCGCGGCAGGAGTGCGACTGCACCACGCCCGCCGCAGACTGCAACGCGCCCTACGCAGCCGCGACCAGCCCACCTCCGCGGACTCGAAGCCAACTGCCGGCACAACCCCGACCGCGTGGCCGGGACCGACCTTCGAAGGAAGCCGCAATGCCTGAGCGCGACGCGATGCGGGATCTCCGCGAGATGAATCCCGTCCCACACACTGCCGAATCCACCCTCGACGCCCGCGCCAGTGCCGACCTGCACCGCATCCTGACCGGCGACCTGCAAACCGGCGACGCGAACCCCACCGCTCCCGGGCGTCGTCCAGGTATGAAACGGGCCCGCATCGGCGGCCTGACGCTCGTCCTGGCCATCGGGGGGTCGGCCGCAGCCCATGCAGCGGTCGGTGGCGGATCCGGCAGCCCGATCCCGGGCGGGCCCAACCCTCCCGCCGACAAGCAGGCCATCCAGCAGGCCTACGCTGCCCGGCAGGCCGCAGGCGAGGCGAACCCGGCTCCGAAGAACCCCGCAGCAGCCGCGGCCATCGCGCAGGCGGCCAATGCCCAGAACGGCCCAACCCAGACACCGCCCACTGGCATCCTGGACACACAGGAGGGTCCGTTCTCGGCCTCGAATTTCCTCGTCCAGAACGAGTGGCAGGGCCCGGTCGGCGGCAACTGGGTGGCGGTATACGCCGGGGAGATCATGCGAGGGGAGCAGGACCCCACAAAGGGCCAGCCCGGCCTGTACGTGTACGTCTACAAGAGCCCCGGGACCGGCACGCCCACCAGCCACACCTACCAGCAGGCGCCAGGAGCCGAGGGCGATACAGCCAAGATCCTCAGCGAGTCCAACGGTGCCCTGACCATCCAGACCTCCGGCGGAAGACAAAGCAAGTTCGACCCCGCGACAGAGAAGTTCGAGTAGCCCCCACCCGACACTTGCCGGCGAGGATCGCGACTCCATGTGATTGATCCGAGCGGCGCCCCAGGCGCCGCGAGGAACACGAGTAGCGCCGCATGCTGAGGAAGGCCCGTCGGACCCCGTCCGGCGGGCCTTTTCGCGCGCCACGACTCGCCGCAAGCGTTCACAGAAACCAAAAAGGCAGCACTCAGGGATTGCGCAGGCGCAGGCCCAAATATCTGACCAAGCCGCTTCCCCGGGGGGGTCTCGAAGGAGCGGTCGGCTGGGGGGCCGGAAGATGTCGAAGAAGTGGCTGCCGCTCGCGTCCGCGCTGACCGCGACAGGTGTCGCCGCGGTGCTGCTCGTCGCGACGCCGGGCGGCACGGTAGGGGTCGCGCACGCGGCGACCGCGACCGGCACGACCCACACGGCGAGTACCGCCAAGTCGGCCTCGACCGCGACCCGGACCGCGGCCACCCCGACGGCCCCGTCAGCCCCGTCGCTCAGCGCGAAGGCGGCGAAGAAGTTGGCCGAGTCGGCCGCGAACCGGGTGTCCTCGGCGATCGTGGACGTGGATGCCAGCAACTCGACGACCGGGGCGGCGGGCACCGGGATCGTGCTCACCGCTACCGGTGAGGTGCTGACCAACAACCACGTCGTCGCCGGCTTCGACCGGATCACGGCGACCGACATCGCAACCGGGAAGACCTACACGGCCAAGGTCGTCGGGACCGACCCGGCCGACGACATCGCGGTGCTTGCGTTGGTCGACGCCTCCGGCCTGCCGGTCGCGAGCCTGGCGACGAGCGCGCTGAGCGTCGGTTCGGCCGTGGTCGCGGTGGGCAACGCGAACGGGACCGGTGGCGCGCCGAAGTGGGCGTTGGGTTCGGTGACCGTTCTGGGCGCGTCGGTCACCGCGACCAACGAGGAGGGCAAGTCGCCGGAGAGCCTGACCGGGATGCTGAAGACGACCACGCCGATCGTTCCGGGCTACTCGGGCGGGCCGCTGGTGAACAGCGCCGGCCAAGTGGTCGGCATGGACACCTCGGGCCAGTTCTCGTCGCTGAGCAAGCCGGCGACCGCGGCCTACGCGATCCCGATCGCACAGGCGCTGGCCGTGGCGAACCAGCTGGTCGCCGCCGCGCAGTAGGCGGTCTCGGGGGGCCCGGCCGCCGGATCAGGCGGGAGCGCCCGCCAGCGCTCGGCCCGTCGGCGCGGTCTGCGGAGCGTCCGCGACCCGGCCCGGCGGCGGGATCAGCCCGATCACCAGGCGGACGACCGCGCACGCCATCCCGATGCTGACCAGAGTCCCGAACCGCACCCAGTTCGGCGAGGTGTCCTGCGCGTTGATCGCGATGATGACCGCCGCGCCGGCACCGAAGTTCCCGCCGAGCATCGTGATCGGGAAGATCGCGACCGTCCCCAGCGCCGACCACTTGTCCCTGGCCCGGTGCAGCAGGTTCGCGCACACCACCGCGAACGTGACGGTCTGCACGCCCTCCAGCACCGCGATCACGATGGGGTAGTGCCAGAGCCGGAACACGTGCGGGCCCCAGTAGGTGTAGGTGCCCATGTTGATGCCCGCGATCTCGAACACGCAGGACTCGAGGATCTCGATGCCGAACCACATCCAGAGCCGGTTCGGGGTCATCCTGCCGTCGTGGATCTCCTTGACGATGAAGATCGCCGGCAGGCCGTAGAGGATCACGTAGCCGCTGTAGGCCCACACCGGCTGCGGGATGTTGAAGATCGTGTACGTCTTCTGCATCCCGCGGCCGGAGTAGAAATACAGGTTGAACATCACGTCGTACAGCGGCTCGGCGAGTGCCCCGACCCCGGCGGCCACGATCATGCAGGCGTAGATGGGGTGCTTGGCCCGTCGGCTCATCCAGATCGACAGGCCGAACACCGCGGCGGTGATCACCCAACTGGCGATCGTCAGCACGTTCTGGCCGGCGTGGTTCAGGTGGTGGGCGGTGACGCCGGGCGGCGTGACGACCATGTGGGTGGCCCTTCCAATGCGATTCTTCGAAGGGCAGCAACGTAGGAGTTAGCCATCGCTAACGTCTAGAGCAAACGACTACTCCCCCACCAGGATCCGCACCCGGAACCGGCGCTGAGCGATCATGCAGTGCGGCTTCGAATGAAGGCACGGGGCGTCGGTGGTCGCGCTCAGGTGCGCCGTACCGCCTGTCGCGGCACGGAACTGCGCGGAGACCGGACCCGGTGCCGGGTAGCCGCCGACGTGCGCGGTCGGTGTCAGCACCTCCGGGGCGTCGCTTTCGGGCGCGTCCCAGGACGGGCCGCCCGACGACGGCAGGTTCACGACGACCAACGTGCCTCGGCGGATGATGTACGACCGGCCGGAGTCCTGGACGGTCAACGTGAGCACGCTCTTGCCGGGCGGTGGCAACTCGCCGGCCCGGGCCGCGGCCGGGCCTGTGCAAAGCAGTGCCGCGGTCAGCGCGACCAGCGCGGCGCAACGACCTCCGGACAAGCTTCCGACCCCCTCCCGTCGCCGGCACCGGTACGCGAGGGACCCTCGCGAACGGCCGGGACATTCATCACAGCAAGGCATCCATTGCGGTGCAAATCCCGACATCGGTACGACCGGCCCGGATCGGACCCGCCAGAATGGGGCGTCCCACGTGAGCCGGTCGGAAGCAGGTCCATGCGTCTACGCAACCCGCAGTGGTTGGCCGTCGCGGCCGCCGTCGCGGTTCTGAGCAGTGTCGCGGGCTGCGGCTCCGGCTCTGCGCACCCGACGCCGTCCACGAAGGCGCTCCCGCCGACCGCTGCCGATGCCCACGCGGTGGCCCAGGCCCTGGCCGCGCTGCCGGACAAGCCTGCCGACTACGTGGCGACCGACGTGCGCTCGGCAGTGACCCCGCAGTTGGCCACCGCGCTGCCCACCGGTGCGACGCTGTCCGCCGACGAGGCCACCTGGCACCCGGACGGGCTCGACGGCGGCACGATCACGGTCACGATGACCGCGCCCGGCACCCCGCCGGCGGTCTTCAGCGCCGTGATGATCAAGGAGCCGAGCGGCTGGAAGGTCGTCGGGACGATGCCGATGAACCCAGGCGCCCCGCCCGCCGCCACCGGCACCGCGCCGGTCGCGCCGCCTGCGCAGGCGCCGGCCGAGAACCCGCCCCCCACGCCGAAGGCCAAGAAGCACAAGAAGGCCGTCCCGAGCCCCAGTCCCAGCGCCGACCTCGGATCGACCCAGTGAGCCGTACCCGGTTCGCCGCCGTCACGATCGCCGCCCTGAGCCTGCTGGCCCCCGCTGCGGCACTGGCCCGACCGGCCGCGGCCGCCGTGCCCACCGCCGGCCCCCCGTCCGCGTCGAACTGCGGGCAGGTGCAACTGGCGCCGGTGCTGGCCAGCGACCCCGGCGACAACGGCTCGGCGATCACCCCGCAGCCGGACCGCCGCGGTGTCTACGTGCCGATCATCATGGTCCCGGACTGGACCGGCCTGGCCACCCATGACGACTCCCGGACCGGCGACTTCTCCGCGCCGCTGGACATGAGCAGCACGGGCAACCCGCCGGCCGCCTCGCGCGCATCGCTGATCGGGACCCTGCAGCAGATCCCCGGCGCGGCCGTCTACACGTTCGACTACCGCAAGAGCGCCGGCAAATGGGTCGATGACCCGGGTATCGGCCCGGCGCTCGGCGACGCCATCGACTGCCTCACCGCCGACCTCGGCCAGAAGGCCATGCTGGTGACCCACGGCCTCGGCGGCGTGGCCGCCCGCTGGGCGGTGGCGGGCAACGTCGCCGGGCACGACCGCGGCGACAAGGTGAGCGACGTCATCGGCTACGGCTCCCCGCAGCAGGGTTCGCAGATCGCCGACCTGCTGAACACCGGAGTCGGCATCACCGCCTCCGAGCCCCGGACCATGCTCCGACTGCTGATCGGCGCCTGCGCCGGGCTGGCGCCGACACCGCTGGACCCCCGTTCGCCCTGCGGGTTCCTGCCGGCGCAGGCGCAGGCGCTCGGACTCGGCGGCGGCGACGGCTACCAGGCGACCTCGCAGCAGCAACAGAGCCTGCAGCCCTACCCGGCCGGTGTGAACGTCGACTCATTCGCCGGTGACGTCACGGTCAAGGCGCCGGCGCTGGGCTGGTTCAACGCCCGGCCGTTCCGAACCGACGCGATCCCGATGGGCGACCTGGTCGCCTCCGCGGCCTCGACCACCGCCGGAGCGCACACCCAGCTCCGGGCCGGGTGCTCGTTCGCCACCACGGCGTTCGGCACCGGCTCGCAGAGCGTCGGCCTGGCGCTGACCAACGCGAACGCGGCGGCCGCCGGGCCGTGGGCCTCCACCGACCAGCCGTGCTACTCCGCCGACCTGCCCAGGGTCTCGGAGTTCGCCGACTCGTTGACCCAGATCGTCACCAAGGAGATCCGCAACCGGCAGCCGCTGCTGTCCAGCGAGGTGCAGTCGCTGCCGGTACCCGAGCTTTGCGGCCACCCGGCGGGCAACCTGGTGAACGGGAAGCTGCCGAACGTCGACCCGACTCAGGGCTATGTCGCGCTGGCCGCCTCCCTGGACCCGAACCGGACTGGCGACTACATCGCCTACGGCGACATCACCCACGACAGCGTCCCGGACACAGTCGTGGTGCTGCAGTGCAGCGACTCGAGCAACGTGGTGCAGCAGATCGTCGCGGCCTACGACAGCCAGGGCACCGCGCTCGGCGTGATCGCGCTGGACCAGATCACCAAGCAGCCGCGCAACGACATCTACTCGGTCAAGGTCGCCGGCGAGCAGGGCGAGATCCGGTGGCGGACCACCCGCCCGACCGACTCGGCCTGCTGCCCGACCGTCGACGCCTACGCGACGTTCACCTGGGACCAGACCGCCGGGCTGAAGGCCGGCACGCTCCAGTCCTACAACGAGACGATCCCGGCCGGGCAGCTGATGGACTTCGCCCGGACCGCGAACACCGGCAAGAAGGCCCTGCAGTTGGTGGCCTCGGCGGACATCCTGAACGCGATGATCGCGGCCAACCGAGACACCGCCGCGTTCGAGTCCCTGACCTGTTACGGCCCGTCGCCGGCCGACACCAGCTGGCCCAAGGAGGCCCTGACCGAGTACGGGCAGACGTGGCCGCCGAACGACGGGATCCAGCACGGCGACCGGTTCTGCCTGATCAAGCTGAGCTCGCAGAGCGCCACGGCCGCCTCGGCGAACCCGGCGGCGCCGGGCGCCCCGCCCAACCCGCAGGAGCCGGAGCGCTACGCCCTGCTCGGCATGCAGCACGCCGGGTTCAAGTCCTGGAAGGCCGTGGAGTTCCGGATGCCGAACGGTCAGGTGACCACCCCGGGCGGCTCGCAGCCCGGCGGCCCCATCGGCGGCGGCGGGGGCGGGTTGTTCGGGGGCGGCGGGCCGCTCGGCGACTTCGGTCCGCATCAGCGCCGGTCGCCGTAGCGCCCCGGGAACGGAAGAGGACTTCGGCCCGGCCGGGCGACGACCCGGCCAGAGCGAAGTCCTCGACCTGCGCCGCGGGGTGCGTCCCCAGCGTCGGCCCGGTCCGCGGTGCAGCCGGCAGCCGTCGCGGCCTCACGCGACGATCACCTGATCCGCATTCGGCCGGCGCCCGACGCCGGTTTGGTGGAGTTTGTCGCCGCCGCGCGGACTCCTCAGGCCGCGGCCCAGACCTCGACCAGGCCGCGGGGTGCCGTGTGCCCGACGAGCCGGTACCCGTTGGCCAATGCGGCCCGGGTGGCGGCCAAGGCGGGGGCCGCAGCCCCCGTCGCGCGGTCGACGCCGACCAGCAGCACGAAGGCGATCGGCGCCCCGGTCAGGCGGCGGGCGCCGTCCAGGTCGACCCGGGGCGGGACCTGCTCCAGCCCGGTGAGCGTGGGGTCCACGGCTCGGCGCAGGTCACGGTCGGGCCGGAAGCGGGCCGGGAAGTAGTCGAACACCGCCTCGTAGTGGCCGACGTCGATCGAGGCGGAGCGCACGGCCAGTTCGGAGGACAGATGCCGCAGCGGGTCGGCGTGCGGGTTGCGCCCGGCGGACGGCGTGAACTCGGCGAAGCGCAGCGCGATCAGCGTCGAGCCGGGCCGCAGGAATTTGGCCGCCGAGACGTATTCCGCGGCCAGGCGGTCCTCCCGTCGCAACTCGGGCAGGCGGACGGCGCCCAGAGCCGCGGTTGCCACCAGGCAGGCCCCGACTGCCGCCGCCGCCCACCGGGTCGGGATCGGCCGGGCGAGCAACCAGAGCAACCCGAACAGGATCGGGAACACACTGAGCCGTTCGCCGATGAACCCGAACGCGGTCCCCAGGTCCTCCGGGGCGAGCAGGAACAGTCCGACGGCCGCGCAGGCCGCCAGAGCGATCGACTCAACAGCCTCAGCCGGGGGCGCGGCCCGCCGGGTGGCGACGGCAATCGCGAACAGCACCGCCGCCAGCGCGCCGGCCACCACGTTGTCCGCCCGCGTCCAGGTGACCAACTGGGTGTGCAGGCTGATCAGCCCGCCGAGCGCCCCGAACGGTCCGGCCCAGTGCGGCGCGCCGCTCCCGGAGCCGTGGACCAGGTAGGCCCCGGTCAGCCCCAGCCCCGGCGCGGTGGTGAGCGCCGGGGGCAGCAGGCGCCGCGGTCGGATCGCCACCACCACGGCGCCGAGCAGGACCAGCGCCGCCACGAAGCCGAGCAGGTGGGTGAACCAGGTGGCCGTCAGCAGCACACCGAGCGCCACGGTGCGGGTGGGCGTCCAGGCCGGGGCGGCCCGCAGCGCGACACCGGCCGCGCCCAGGCACAAGGCGGTGGCCAGGCAGAAGTTGTGAAAGCCGTAGACGTAGAGGTAGTTGAAGGCCAGCGGCAACGCCGCGATCCCGGCCCAGCCGCATTCCGGGCGCAACGCGGTGATCGCGTACCGCAGGCCCAGCGGCAGAGCCACCACGCAAGCCATCAGGACCGTGCGCGCGGCGGCGTCCGGCCCGAACAGTCGGATCAGGCCGGCCAGCAGCAGGCTGGTGGACAGGTTCGGCGTCGGGAACCAGTCGAGGCGGTAGTACTCGCCGAAGACGGCGACGTCGCCGTGCCGGGCGATCACGTCGCCGCCGAGCAGGTGGGCCGGGCCGTCCACGGTGTGCGGCGGGAAGACCGCGACGGTCGCCCCGGCCACCAGCAGCGGCAGCCAGAACGCGGACTCGGTCAGGACCCGTGCGCTTCGCAGTCGCTCACTCGGGCTGCCTAGCACGTGCCAATTGACCCACGCGCCGCCGAGGCGACGCCGAACGGGTCAGGCAGGTTCGGCGGCGGAGACCGAACCGGCCGGGACGAGCACCGGCAGCCGGTCGTCGAGCGGAGTTTGGTCCAGCTCGGTGCTGGTGCCGTCGAAGCCCGCGGGCCCGACGCCGTGGCGCAACTGGAGGCGGCTGAGCCGGACCGGGCCGGAGCCGGTTCCGGAGCCCGGCTGGTGGTGGACCACCCAGACGCGGCGGTCCGGCAGCAGGGCGGCGTTGCGCGTCAGGAAGCGGAGGGTCTCCCGACGCCCGGCCCGGGAATGCCCCGACCAGCCCAGGAAGATCGCGACGTACGGCTCGACGGTGGGCACGTAGGTGATCGGCTGGACGTCGACCTCCAGACCGCTCACCTCGGCGATCTGGCTCGCGACAGCACCTGCCTGCCGGCTGGTGAAGCCGGTACTGGCCGCGTACGCGACTAGCACTCGAGCGGTCATCCTGCTCTCTCCCGTGCCGTCGACGCAGCCTCTGCGCCGGTGCTGCACATCTTTCGGCGTCAACCCACTAACGGCTGAACCGACCGGATATTTCCAAGAATAACCTGAGAATCAGGTCACGGAAGGCAAAACCTGAAACTGGCACCCACCGCAGGGGCGGTGGTCGGTACTGAGATTTCATCGGCATCCGGTTTGTCGATCATGAGGATTCCACGTCGGCAACCCGTTCCGGCAGACCCAAACGGGGTGGGAATTCGCGGCGCCGCCGGGCGGGCCGCCTCTACGCTGAGACGGTGGAGATCACCCAGTCCAGCAAGCTGTCCAACGTCGCGTACGACGTCCGCGGTCCGGTGCTCGAGGAGGCGAACCGGCTCGAGCAGACCGGCCACCGCATCCTCAAGCTGAACATCGGCAACCCGGCCCCGTTCGGCTTCGACGCCCCCGACGACATCGTCGCCGCGATCGTCCGGAACCTGCCGAATGCAGCCGGATACAGCGACTCCAAGGGCCTGTTCTCGGCCCGCACCGCGGTCGCGCAGTACTACACGACCCTCGGGGTCGACGACGTCGACGTCGACAGCATCTACCTGGGTAACGGCGTCTCCGAGCTGATCGCGATGTCCTTGCAGGCGTTGCTGAACACCGGGGACGAGATCCTCATCCCGGCCCCGGACTACCCGCTGTGGACCGCGGTGGCGACCCTGGCCGGCGGGCAGGCGGTGCACTACCTGTGCGACGAGGACTCCGACTGGATGCCCGACCTGGCCGACGTCGAGGCCAAGATCACCTCGCGCACCAAGGCCCTGGTCGTGATCAACCCGAACAACCCGACCGGCGCGGTGTACTCCCGGGAGATGCTCGAGGCGCTGGCCGCGCTGGCCCGCCGGCACAACCTGGTGCTGTTCTCCGACGAGATCTACGACCGGATCCTCTACGACGACGCGGTCCACGTCCCGATGGCCATCGTGGCGCCGGACGTCCTGACGATCACCTTCGGCGGCCTGTCGAAGTGCTACCGCGTGGCCGGGTTCCGATCGGGCTGGGCCGTGATCACCGGCCCGCGCCAGCACGCCCGCAGCTACCTCGAAGGCATCACCATCCTGGCGAACATGCGGCTGTGCGCGAACGTGCCCTCACAATGGGCGATCCAGACCGCGCTGTCCTCGGCGCACGGCATCGACGACCTGGTCCTGCCCGGCGGCCGCCTGCTCGAGCAGCGCGACACCGCCTACGAGATGTTGAACGCGATCCCCGGCGTCTCCTGCACGAAGCCCAAGGGCGCGCTGTACTGCTTCCCGCGCCTGGACCCGAAGGTGCACCCGATCGTCGACGACGAACGGCTCTGCCTGGACCTGCTGCGCAGCGAACGGATCCTGCTGGTGCAGGGCCGCGGCTTCAACTGGCCGCGCCCGGACCACGTCCGCATCGTCACGCTGCCGCACGTCGAGGATCTGCGCGAGGCGATCACCCGCATCGCTCGCTTCCTGGAGACCTACCGCCAGTAGGGCCGCCCGGCCGCCCGGCCGCCCGCCAACAAACCGCACTTCTGCTGCCTGTCCCACCTATCGGCGCGCTCCGATGGGTGGGACAGGCAGCAGAAGTGGCGTGGTTCGGGGGGGTCAGGTGGTCAGGTCAGGTCAGGTCAGGAGCCGAGGTGAGCCTCGCGGCGGGCCAGCTCGGCGACGCCGGTAGACAGCTCGCAGGCCAGGTCCAGCGCCCGGTCGGACATCGGGTTGCGGCGGATCCACCAGCAGATCAGGTGGGTGATCTGGCCGGCCAACTCCGGGTGCAGGCGCAGCGCCTCGGCGGCGCTGACCTTACGGGCCGAGGCCGCCAGCAAGGCGTACCACTGCCCGTCGCGGAACCCCAGCTCGCGGCCCAGCGGACCGGACAACGTCGCGTCGTAGCCTCTGCTGACGTCCGCGTCGAGCCAACCGGCCGGGCTGTCCGGGACGGTCGCGGCCGGTGGCCAGACACCGGCCTGCGGCAGCGGACCGGACGGGTGCTCACTGTCCAGGATCGGGTCGGCACGGAACAGCTCGGACAGGTCGACCGGCTGGGTGCGCTGGTCGAGGTGTCCGCCCCGGACGGCCACGTCGCCCCACAGTTCGACCGGCTGGGTCGCGTCGGTGGCCGCGGGCGCGGGCGCCGGCTCGGCGGGCGTCATGTCGGTGGCCATGTCCAAGGCCTCGGTGTCCTGCTGGGCGGTCGTCGGCCAGGGGTCGGTCAGCGGGTCCCAGTGCCCGTCCGCCGTGACGGCCGGCTTTCCCAGGCCGCGACGGATCACGTCGGCATCACCGATCTGCTCGAAGCCGGTCTCCCCGAGGTGCCAGTACTGGGCACGGAACTCGTAGTCGCCGGCCTCGGCCGGGGCGAACTCCGGGTACCCGAACGCGGGCGCGGTGGTACCACCGCTCAACTGCGCGGTAATCGACGAAGGGCCGGTCAGCAGATCGGCGGGATCAGGACGCGAACCACGCCCGGTGGGCGAGGTGGCCGGTTGGGGCCATGCGTCATCTTGGTGGCGGGCCATGAAAGTTCTCCTCCCCGGGGCGGCGTTGGGTAACCGGCGCGGGCGACATTGGCAGAGTCGATTCGTGGAGCACGCTCGTCAAGACGCGCGAAGCCGAATTGCCCGCACTTTGACTTCACAGGGGACCAAGCACAGGACTCGCCCCGACCCGATTTGCGCGACTGTTGCCGCGCCTTCGCGGAGATCACGAACGCCGCATCCTGGCTGAGTGCTCCCGGGGGCCCGGGAGACAAACCCCGCACGGCGCTGTAAGGATGCCTGGGCAACCCCCGACCAGGAGCCGCCGATGCGCAGCACCATGCAGGACTCGCCGCTGACGATCAGCCGGATCGTCCGCTACGCGACCACCGTCCACTCCGAGGCGGAGGTGGTCACCTGGACCGGTTCCGACTCCCGCCGGGCCTCCTACGAGACGCTCGGACGCCGCGCCGCGCGTCTGGCGAACGCCCTGCGCGGGCTGGGCATCACCGGGGACCAACGCGTCGGCACGTTCGCGTGGAACAACGCCGAACACCTCGAGGCCTACGCCGCCGTGCCGGCGATGGGCGCGGTGCTGCACACGTTGAACATCCGGCTGTTCGCGGAGCAGTTGTCCTACATCGCCAACCACGCCGGTGACGAGGTGATCATCGTCGACGGCAGCCTGGTCGGGCTGCTCGCGCCGATGCTTCCGCACATGCTGACGGTTCGTCACGTCCTCGTGACCGGCGGCGCCGACCGCTCGCCGCTGGAGGGCTGCGGCAAGGCTGTCCACGACTACGAGGAGGTCCTGGCCGCCGCCTCCGACGAGTTCGACTTCTCCGACGACCTCATCGACGACGAACACGACGCCGCGGCGATGTGCTACACGAGCGGCACCACCGGCAACCCCAAGGGCGTCGTCTACTCGCACCGTTCGATCTGGCTGCACTCGATGCAGTGCTGCATGGCCGAGACGTTCGGGATGTCGGCCCGCGACCGGTCATTGCTCATCGTGCCGATGTTCCACGCGATGGCCTGGGGCATGCCGTACGCGGCGCTGCTGTGCGGCGGCAGCGTGCTGATGCCGGACCGGTTCCTGCAGCCCGAGCCGCTGGCCAAGTTCATCTCCGTCGAACGCCCGACCCTGGCCGGCGGCGTGCCGACCGTGCTCACCGGGCTGCTGGCCTACCTCGACGCGAACCCGACCGACGTGTCCTCGCTGCGCGAGGTGGCCGTCGGCGGGTCCGCGTGTCCGCCGGCACTGATGAAGGGCTGGGAGGAGCGCCACGGCGTCCGCCTGCTGCACGCCTGGGGCATGACCGAGACCTCGCCGATCGGCTCCATCGGCCGGCCGCCGCCCAACGCGTCGCCCGAACTGGCCTGGGTCCGGCGGCTGAGTCAGGGCCGGATGCCGGGTGCGGTCGAGGGGCGTCTGGTCGGCGACGACGGCACGGTCCTGCCGAACGACGGCAGCAGCCTCGGTGAGCTCGAGGTGCGCGGCCCGTGGATCGCCGGTTCCTACCACCAGAACCGGGACATGCCCGACCCGGACACCGGGGCGGCCAAGTTCCACGACGGCTGGCTGCGGACCGGCGACGTCGGCTCGCTGACGCCGGACGGCTTCCTGACGCTGTCCGACCGGGCCAAGGACGTGATCAAGTCCGGCGGGGAGTGGATCTCCTCGGTGGACCTGGAGAACACGCTCATGGGCCATCCGGACGTGCTGGAGGCCGCGGTGATCGGCGTCCCGGACCCGAAGTGGGACGAGCGTCCGCTGGCCGCGGTGGTCCCGCGGCCGGACACGAAGGTGGACTTCGCGGAGCTGCGTGAGTTCCTCGCCGAGAAGGTCGCCCGCTGGCAGCTGCCGGAACACTGGGCGTTCGTGGCCGAGATCCCGAAGACCTCGGTCGGCAAGTTCGACAAGAAGGTGCTCCGGGCCCAGCACGCCGCCGGTGAACTGGACGTCACGACCCTGGGCTGACCCCGCCGGCGGCAGCCAGCCCACCACCTCCCCATCTTCTGCGCGTGTCCGCGCCCTTCCCGAGAGTTTTAGGGCGCGCGACACGACAGAAGATGCGTGCTTGGGCGGGCGGGCGTCGGGGCGGTCAGCCGCCGAGAACCGCCAGCAGTCCGGCCAGTCGGTCCTCGACGTCCGGGCCGGACGCCCGGGCGGCCAGCCCGAGCTTGCTCTGCCCGGAGCTGAGCCGGGTCGAGTGACCCACCGTCAGATCCGAGGTCGTGTAGGCGATGACCGGGACCGGCGAGTCGCCGTTGAGGCTGCGCAGCCAGTCGATCCGGTCAGTCGGCAGCGCCAGGTTCCGCAGCACCAGGTCCGGCTTGACCTCGCCGGCCCGGGCCGCCGCGCGGGTGTCGGCCCGGGCGTGGGTCGCCACGTATCCCAGCTCGGTCAACCGGTCGCCCAGCGCCGCGGCCACCCCGGCGTCCGGCTCGACGACCAGGACGTTCAACGGCCGGTCGGCGGGCGGCAGCACGGCCCCGATCAGGGCCGTCGGCTCGCTGGCGGTCTCGTTCTCACCGAACTCGCCCAGCCCAACGGTCAGCACGAGCGGCAACCGGGCGGCGGAAACCGCGCCGGCCAGCGACTGAAGCATCTTGCGCCCCAGGGTCCCGCCCTGCGGGTCGACCAGCACGACGGCGGTGCCCGCGGGCACGACCGCCGGCGGCTCCCGCCGGTCCAGGGCCACCGAGCCCAGCCCTCTCGAGCCCAGCGCGTCGGCCAAGCCGGCGCCGGCCCGCGGCCAGGTCAGCACCTGGGTGGGCCGCGGTCGGTCCTCGACTGCTACCTCGGTGGCCGCCTCACCGACCATCGGCCGGGCCTCGGTGGCCTCTGCCGCCGGCCGCCGAGCGGGCATCGGGATCACGTTGCCGGAGATCTCCGGCGCTTGCGGCGGCGGGGCCGGAGGCGGCGTGGGGACCGGAGGGACCGCGGACGGAGCCGGCGGCGCCTCGGTCCGGGCGTGCCGCCGGTGCGGACGTGCCACAGGCGGCGCCTTGACCTCGACCGGCAGGTCGAGCACGAACGTCCGGCGCCCCGGCGCCGCCTCGATCAGCAGCCGACCGTCGTGCCCCTCGGCCACCAACTGGACGTAGCCCAGGTCCGGCCCGGTCGGGCCGCCCTCGGCCCGCAGGTACTCGAGCATCGACTCGGCCAGCGGCCGACCGCCGTCGCTACCGGCGACCGTCAGTCGCACCCGGTCGCCGTCCAGGCGGGCGCCGAGCTGGACAACCTCGCCCTCGCCGCTCGCGGCGACAGCGATCCGCAGCAACTCGGCCAGGCCGGCGGCCAACCGGCCGCTGTCGGCCGGGACCTTCCCGGCGTAGTCGTCGACCTCGATCAGCACCCCGACGTCCTTTGCGGCCGTCCGGACCACGTCCGCGGCTGCCGTCAGAAGCACGTTGACCTCGGTGGCCGGGCGCTCACCCCAGCCTTCGCCGGCCATGAGGTCCTCGTAGTCCAGCGCAGCGGTCAGTGCCGCCTGCACCCGTGCCGCCTCGGCGTGGAACGGGAACGCCGCCAGCAGCGGCTCCACCTCGGTGGTCAGCAGGTCGATCAGGCGGTTGCGGCGCCGGTTGAGCTCGTGGCTCTCGGTGACGTCGGTCAGCGCGAACACGGCCCCGACGACTTCACTGCCGTCCTTGATCGGCGCCGTGCTGACCTCGACCGGGACGGGGGTGCCGTCGGCCCGCCAGACGATCTCCGGGCGGCGCTGGATCCGCCGCCCGGTGCGCAGGGTTCGCGCCACCGGCGACTCGTTGGGCGGATACGGGGTGCCGTCGGCCTTGGTGTGCCACACCGCCGAGTGCAGCTCCTGCCCGGCGATCGCGCTGACCCGCACCCCGAACAGCCGACCCGCCGCCGGGTTCGCCAGAACCACCCGGCCGTCGCGGTCGACCCCGCAGACGGCCTCCTCGGTGCTGCGCAGCACTGCCTGCGTCGCGCGGCCGGTGCGGACCAGCTCGGCCTCGGCGTCGATCCCGCTGCTGTGGTGCATGGAGATCAGCAGACGTTCCTCCCCGCCGCCCCAGGGGACCGGCGTGCAGGTCACCTCGACGCCGAACACGACGCCGTCCAGGGAACGGGCGACCATCCGCCGCGCCTTGCCGTCGGCACCGTCCGCCGCCTCGGCGACATCGGCCATCGACGGAAGCAGTTCACCCAGCGACAGTCCGATCAGCGGTTGACCCGAGATAGCACTGAAAGCCTCAAGGGCCTTCGCGTTCGCGTTCTCGACGATCCCGGCCGGATCGACCAGCAGCAGGGCGTCGGGAAGGCGGTCGAGAATCGCGGCCAATCGCGCCGTACTGCGAGTAGGCCGAGATGCCATGGACCGCAACACCTCCGAGGAGCCGGTGCGCCTGGGCGCGGCGGCGCCGCCACCCGACCGGCGCAGTCTTGCATGAGGCGATCATGTCCGGAATGGCACTCCCCCTTATTGGACGGGACTTTGCCGCGACGCGCGCAGGACGGATAGCCTGTGCCTGCTCAGCACTCAGGAGGCTTCGCCTAGTCCGGTCTATGGCGCCGCACTGCTAATGCGGTTTGGGCCTTAAAGCCCATCCGGGGTTCAAATCCCCGAGCCTCCGCGGGACGGGGGGGCCGTGCTCGGCGCGTTCCGCGCGCCTCGCCCGGTCCGCTCCGGTTCATTACATTGCGACGCTCCGCGTCGCTTCGCCGCGTCCGCGGGCGGTGCCTGCCGGCGGCACTCGTCCTTTCCAGTGGCGTCCCCTAACTGCGGCGGGCCCAGCGTTTCGAGGCCCAGGCGCTGGCAACGATGAAGACCAGGCCCGCGGGCAGGAGCCAGGGCGGGATGTCGGTGTTGGCCTTCGGGGCGGCCAGCGGTGCCGGCGTAGGGGTTGAGTTGGGGGCGGCCGGCGCAGCCGTGGTCGGGGCTTCGGTCGGGGCCGCGGACGGCTCCGGAGGCAGCAACGGGTTCACGTCCGGATACTGCGTCGGGTCGACGGCGAGCATCTTCTGCGGGGAGACAATCCCGTAGCCGTACTCGGTGTCGAAGCCGAAGGGGCGGTTGCCGGCCGGGTTGTGGATCAGGGTCTGGATCAACTGGTTGCCCGTGGCGTTCGGGTACTTCGCGGCGACCAGGGCCAGCGAGCCCGCCACCAGGGGCGTGGCCTCGGAGGTTCCGCTGTAGATGACCTGGCTGCTCCAGCGGCCGTTCTGGAAGGAGCCGGTGGGGATGTCGGCGCCCGGGGCGGAGATCACGAACGCCTTGCGGTCCTCGATCACGTTGCCGGTCCAGGGGGCACCGGCGGAGTCGACCGCGGCCACGGCGACCACGCCCGGGTAGGCGGCGGGGTAGCGCACCGAGCGGTCGACCGGGCCGTCGCCGGTCGCGGCGATCAGCACGGCGCCGGAGCGCAACACCGCGTTCACCGCGTCGTGCAGGACCGGGGAGTCGTCGCCGCCCAGGGATGTCGTGATGACCCGGGCGCCATCCGCAGCAGCCGTGACCAGCGCGCTCGCCACGGCCTCGGCCTCGTCGGCCCCGACGCAGTTGACCGAGGACAAGGTGCTGGTGGCGTCCTCGACGGCGTAGGTCCGCACGGTCGCGTCCGGTGCGACCCCGGCGACCCCGACCCCACCCGGCGCGGTGCCCACCCCGGACCCGGCAATGTTCACCACCACCGAGGTGCCGTGTGCGGCGGCCGCGCCCTTGCCGGTCGCGCCGCCGCCGCAGAAGTTCCGGACCGGGACGACGTGCTGCCCGCGCAGTTCGGGCACATCCGGGTCGATCTGGCTGTCGATCACGCCGATCACGGCCCCGGTCCCGGTCGTCACCTGGTGGGCCGCGGCCAGGTCCATGGACTTGTACCACCAGGCCTGCTGGCCCACACCCACCGTCTCGGCACAGGCCACCGCGCCACCCAACGCCAGGAACGCGGCCACGCCATTCACAACAAGTTGCACTGCTGGATTCCCCCGCGGAATCGGTACCGGCCGAAGATCTCGCCCGTCACGGCCGCAGCAGAGCCGCCGCGAACGCCACGTCGTAACCGGCACACAGGTCCGGGTACCAGCTCGGCAACCGACCGCCCGGGCCCGCCTCGTGGTTGACGTCGAACATCGCGTGCCCGACCCAACCCAGCGCCAGCAGACCACGCCGCAGCAGTGCCGGACCGGGCCCGGGCCCGAAGCGCGCGCCCGCGACGGCCAACCCGGTCGCCACGACGACACCCGCAGCCTCGCGCAGGGCCGGCTTGGACACCCGCCGCTCGCGTCGCGCCGCCGGGTACACGACCGCGGCCACGACCAGGCCCACCGCCGCCAGCTCCGGACGCACCGACGGCACGACCCGCCGCGCCGCGGACTCGACCAACCAACCCGACAACGCCCCGACCCCGATAGCGGCCGTGCGCCGGGCCGGACACCTTCCAGGCATCGGCCACCTCCCGACGCAGACGTTACGCCGGCGCCCCTCGGCTCGTTTCGCCTCCCAGCACTGAGCCGCTAGACTCGGCAACCGGCCTCGCGGCCAGGCGCTCGTAGCTCAACGGATAGAGCATCTGACTACGGATCAGAAGGTTGGGGGTTCGAATCCCTTCGAGCGCGCGATGCTCAGGCGACCTGTGTCCGCGGACAGCGCGGACCGGGTCGCCTCGCATTTAACCGCGACGCTCCGCCTCGCGGCGGGGGCTGCGCCCCCGAACCCCCGCTGCCTCGGCCGGCGTCAGGTCGCGATCTGCCCCCGAGGTGATCACGAGCTGGTCCGGCTCGGCGCCCAGCACCCGACCGTCGATGCGGACCTCGACGAGCTCGGGGTCGAAGCACACCAGCGAGCCCACCCGGGCCGCCTCCGGGTACGGGTCGGGGTAGGTCCAGGCCGCGGCCGGCACCCCGGCGACGTCGAGCAGGTCGGCCACGCCCTTGTACGGGCAGAACGTGTTCTCCTCGGCCGCGACGAGCGCGCCCGCGTCGACGTCGGCGGCGGGGACGTACCAGCGGGTCGCGAAGCCGGTCTCGTAGAGCGCCAGCGGGCCGTTCGTCTCGGCAACCACCCGCTCGCCCACCCGCACCACCAGGTGCCGGGAGGTGCTGCGGATGTCGACCCGGTGGTACGGGTCGGCCGCGTGCCCGAGGACGCGCTCGTCCTCCTCGTAGAACCCGTCCATCGCCCGCCAGACGAAAGCGACCCGGTCGCGCAGCACCGCGGCGTACTCCGGCGGCGCCGGGTGCTCCCAGGCCCCCCGCTCGACGACCCGGTCGTCGGTGCGCACGGCCAGCCAGGTGGTGGCGCCGAGTTCCGGGTGCTCCGTGCGCTCGCCCCGCGGCCCGAGCACGGCCGCCACATCGGCTCGCGGGAACCAGGCCACCGGGTAGCGCCCGGGCTCGTGCAGCAGCAGCACGTCCTCGCTGTCGGCGACCCAGTCCTCTCCCAGGCGCACCCGCATCCGGCGGCGCAACGGCTCGGCGTAGAGCATCCGGACCGGCAGGTCCCCGGCGACAAGGAACCGGCCGACGGCCGCCTTGCCCAGTGGCCCCTGCTGCCAGGAAAGTCCCATGACCGCTCTTCTCCTTCTCCGTGGGATCTGACGCAGGCTCAGAAGTGCCCGCAGGTAGGCATGTCCTCGGGGGCCGGGGCGCCCGTGGCGGCCACCCCGCTCGGCGCGTAGACCTCCAGCCGGATCCCGTCCGGGTCGCTGAAGTAGATGCCGCCGGAGTCCGCGCCCTCGGCGTGCCGCACGATGCCGCCGTAGCGACGCTCGATGCCGAGGTCCGACAGGCGCCGCTGCAACGCGTGCAGCTCCTCCACCGACGCGACCTCCAGCGCCAGGTGATGCAGTCCGGGCCCCGTTGCGGTGAACGCCCCGTCGGCCTGGTGCCACAGCGTGACCAGCACGTTCCCGTCGCGGCCCAGGAACACCCAGTCGCGTTCGGCGTCGGAGCTCTGACCGAGCGGCTCGAGGTCGAGGACCCGGATGTAGAAGTCCCGGGAACGGGCGAGGTCGGTGACGTTGAGCCCGACGTGCCCGGGGCGGACGGCGAGGGCGGTGGCGGTGGTCATGACTGGACTCCTTCGACTCTGGGCGGGACCGGGGCTAACCGGTGATCCGACTATTTCAGGTTAGGGCTAACTAGTCAAGAGCTGTGTTGTGGTTAGAATGGGCCATGGCGATGACGCGACCGCTGACCGGTGAACCGCTGGGCGTGGACCTGCTGAACACCACGTGGCGCTCGGGTACCGGCCCGGTCGACGTGCTCGACGACATCGCCGGCACCCGCGACTGGCTGCTCGAAGCGGGCATCGCCGGCCCGACCACCGAAGCCGTGCGCGAGGCACTGATCCGGGCCCGGGCGGCGATCCGCGCCCACGCCGAGGCGCCCGACTCCGAACCGGCGATCTCCGCGCTCAATGAAGTTCTGCGCTGGGGTCGCAGTTGGCCGGCGGTCAGCGCGACCGGGCCGATGGTCGAGCGGGCGGTCGAGGACCCGGCCCGCTGGGCGGGCTGGTTGGCGGCGGTCGACTACGCCGAGCAGGTGGCCGCACGCCCCGGGCGGATCCGGTCCTGCGCCCATCCCGATTGCGTCCTGTGGTTCGTCGACACCAGCGCCCGCGGCACCCGGCGCTGGTGCTCGATGGCCGGCTGCGGCAACCGCGCCAAGGCCGCCCGGCACTACGCCCGGTCACGACCCGGCGACGAGTGAGCCTGGCTCTAACTGTTATTTACGGCTTGACAGGTTAGCTCAACTGGCGCATCCTGGTGTAGCGGACCCAACCAGGGAGGCGTCATGGCGACGACGATCACGCGGGGCTTCCACCCCGGGGAGCTCGCGATCCAGGAGCGGGCCGGGGTGTCGCAGGACGCAGCTCGGTTGGCCGGGATGCTCGGAGCGCCGCGACTCGAGGGCGGGTTGGCCCGCTTCCTGACCGAGATCCGGTTCGCGGCGATCACCGGCCGCGACGACACCGGTCGGCTGTGGACGTCGCTGCTCACCGGCGCGCCGGGCTTCATCCGGGTCGACGGAGGCTCGCTCGCGGTCGCGACGAACCCGGACCCGACCGGCCCCTTGGCCCGACTGCAGCCGGGTTCGGAAGTGGCGCTGATAGCGATCGAGTTCGGGATCCGGCGCCGGGCGCGGATCAACGGCACGTTGACCGCGGTGGGCCGGGACGGGTGCACGATCGAGGTCGACCAGGCCTTCGGGAACTGCCCGGCCTACATCCAGCAGCGCGGACTCGACGTCGATGACTCGCGCCCCAAACCCGCCCCGACCACCGAGACGACCACGCTCGACACCGAACTGACGTCACGTCAGATCGACATGGTGCGTGCGGCCGACACGTTCTTCCTCGGCACCGCCCATCCCACCCGGGGGATGGACACCTCGCACAAGGGCGGCCGTCCCGGATTCGTCCGCGTCGAGCCGGACGGCTCGGTGTGGTGGCCGGACTACGCCGGGAACAACATGTTCAACAGCCTCGGCAACATCGCCGAGAGCCCGGAAGCCGCGCTGCTGTTCGTCGATTTCGAGCGCGGCAGCGCCCTGGCCGTGTCCGGCCGCGCCGAGGTGACGTGGGTGCCTGCGGGCAGCCCCGGCGACGACGGCGGCACCGGCCGCCGCGTCGTCCTGCGGCCGGAACGCGTCACCGAGTCCGCGCTCCCGCTGCGCGGCACCGACCCCCAGCCGTCCCCGGACAACCCCGAGCTGCGCTGAGCGCAGCCCTCAGCCGCTGTGCACCAGGATCAGGATCGCGACGCCGTCCCCGTCGGACAACGCTGAGGAGTCCCAGCGGATGCGGGGCACGACCCGGCCGTTGACCGAGGCGGCCACGCGGCGCTGATCGGCGAAGCCCATGCGGGCCGCGACCACGTCCGCCAAGGTGGTGCCGAAAGCGCGACTCTCCGCGGCGCCGTTCACCGTGAGCACCAACGGGGCCTCGTCGACGATCATGCGAGTTCCTTCCGGCCGTATCGAACGTCGCGTCCGAACGCCGGACCCCGGCAGCACCGTTGGCGCCTGCCGGGCGGAGACCGCCGACCGACTTGGGTGCGTGCCGGATCGCGATCAGGTGGCGTGATCCGGTGTGTCCAGCATTCGACGAATCACCCGATTCGACCACTGACATTTGTCACCTTCGCCGGCAAATTCACCGTCATGAGCCGGTTGTGCGGGACCGCTCCAGCACCGCCTCGACGATCGGGATCAGGTTCACCAGGATCGCCAGTAGCGCGCCGACGACGAGCAATGTGAAGTGGACCTGCTGGGCCGGCCCGAGGTGCAGCCAGTAGGCGAACCACAGCCCGCCGATCAGGAAGAACAGGAACAGCCCGGCGAACATCATCAGCGCCTGATTGGTACGGCGGACGAACGGCGTCAGGTCCGCCCCCGGGGTCCGGATCGCGCGGATGCCGGTCACCACGGCCCGCCACAGGAACCCGGCGGTCAGGACCTGGTAGGCGATGATCGCGGCGAACAGCGGCCCGGCGGCCCCACCGGACCAGGCCCGCCACGCCAGCCCACGGCCCGCGGCGTGGTCGGCGATGATCGCCTTCATGCTGATCGTGTCGCCGATCAGGGTGCGGTTGGTGTCGAAGTCGGTGGCGTTGTTGAGCGCGATCAGGCTCAGCCACAACGCGATCCCACCCAGCACGAAGACCGCCATCGGCGCGAGCCCGGTGCGGACCCCGGCCGCCGGTTCGGGTGCCCGGTCGAGTCGATCGAGCACCCTGCGGTGCGCAGTGACACGTGCCGAGGGGGATTCCACGCTCATCTGCCGAACGCCTTCCGTCAGATCGAGCCGGCCGCCGGTCGAACGGCGACCGGCCGTTGGTTCAAACCACTTCGAGCAAGCGAGGGGTGTCGACCGGGGTCGCTCCGGCAAGGACCGCGTCGATTGTCTTGCCGGCCGCGCGGTGCTCCTTGGGGACCAGCCCGTCCTTGTCGAACGCAGTGAACTCGATCCCGGCCGACGCGCACTTCTGACCGGCCTGGTGCACGGTCAGGTCGACGGTCATCCGCAGCCGGCCGGGGTCGTCGAGGTCGGCGTCGCGGACCCGGCACTCGACGTCGGCCTGGACCGGGAACAGGAAGTTCTGGAAGCGCAGGTCCATCCCGTGCCAGATGTAGCTGTAGCGGCGGTCCGGCCAGCGGACCGCGACGAACTGCTCGCAGACGGAGATGAACATCTGCCGGAACGCCTCGATGACCACCATCCCCTGCAGGTGCTCACCGCTCTGGTGGTCGAGCAGGAACTCGTTCTCCGGGTGCAGTCGCAAGGAGGCCCGGTAGGTGTCGTCGCCGGTGCTGCGCAGGCCCGCGAGCACCGCGTTGGCCTCGCGCTGCTTGTGCGTACGCGAACGGCTGACCACAGCGGGTTCCTCGGACTCCAGCAGCACCGAGTCCAGCAGTCCGCGGGAGCGCAGGCCGTCGCGGACGAAGTCGCGGTCGTAGGTGGTGATGCCCTGGCCCCAGCTGATGGACAGCGGGCCACGCAGGTTGTCGAAACAACCGGCTCGCACCTCGGCGACGAAGCCGGACACCGTCCGCACGGACTGGTGAGTGGCGAACTGCGCGAACTGGTCGCCGACCAGGCAGACTGTGGTCAGCAAACGCTCGGTCATGCTTCCGACCCTGCCTTTCCGCCCGTGGCTTCGAGATCGGGGGGAAGCAATGGACGTCCGTGGCGAGTACGCGAGCCAACCATATGGTTGGGTGGCTCCCAAATCAATTACACACCCAGTACGCGACGAAGCAACTTCCGCCACGCCTCCTGGAGCGGGCGAACCCGTCGAGATTCTCCTCAGCCGGAGGTGACCCGCGCTCCGGCGGCCACGTGCTTGGCGATCTGCAGGATCTGGTCTCGGATGACGCGGTCCTGCTCCCGAACCGAACGCACCTGCGGGCGAACGATCTGCCTGGTCAGCTGGGGAACCGCGCTCGGCCAGGCGGCCAGCCCGATCAGGCACAGCAGCACCGCCGCGGCCTCGGGGCCGGCCGGACAACCCAGCGAGGCCGCCATGGCCTGGACCTTCAGGCCGTAGCGCTCCAGCCGCTTCTCCTCACCCGGCAGCTCTTCCTCGCGAGCGTGCAGGGACTCCCACATCAGCAGGCGGACCAACTCTGAGCGGCTGCGGTGGAAGTCGTAGACCGCCCCGACCCAGGCCTCCAGATCCTGCCCCGGCTTCGACACCGACTCGGCGAGCTCGTCAAGGGCAGCCTCGACCGCTGCGGCGAACAGGGCGTCCTTGCTGCCGAAGTGGCCGTAGACGCGCTCCTTGTTCACCCCGGCCTGGGCCGCGATCCGGTCGATCCGCGCCCCGTCGATGCCGAACGCGGCGAACTCCCGTCGAGCTGCCGACAGCAGCTTGCGCCGGGTCAACTCTGCGTCCCGAACCACTGCCATGACTCGAACTCCAACCGTCTGGTTGTCGCATTGTGACCCCAACCGAGCTGTTGGTGCGCCAAATCCGGAGGTCGAGAGCCAAATCGTGTCGGAATCCGACGGGCCGTCCGGGAATTGCACATTGACAGCCAACTAGTTGGTTGGTTCCCTGGGCCATGACCACGCTCACCGGCCACCACGTGCGGCTCCTGGCTCCTGGGCGGGGGGGAACCAGGGGTGGACGCCACGGTACGTCTCCGAGCGTGGTCGCGTTCGTGTCCACGGTCGGCGCGCTTTGTGCGGTCGGTGTCGTGGTCGTCGGACAGCTCTACACGGCGCTGCCGCTGCTGGGGAGGTTCGGCCGATCCTGGTCGACCACCGCCGGCAGCGCCGGGTGGACGGTGACGGCGTTCAGCCTCGGCTACGCCTTCGGCTTCCTGCTCTCCGGGCCGCTGTCGGACCGGATCGGCCGCCGCCGCGTGATCCTGCTCGGGCTGGTCGCGACCTGCGCGGCCACCGCGCTGCTGGCTGGTGCCGGCAGTGAGGTCGCCGGCGTCGGGCTGCGCGGGTTGCAGGGCATGTGCGCCGCAACGTACGCGCCGGCCGCCCTGGCCTACCTGGCCGAACGGATCGAGCCCGCCCGGCGGGTCGCGGCCACGACGTGGCTGACGAGTTCCTTCCTGGCTGCCGGGGTCATCGGCCAGGTCTATGCCCAGTCCGTCGCCGAAGCCATCGGCTGGCGGGCTGTCTACTGGACCAGCGCGGTGCTGCTGGCGGGCGGCGCCGCGCTCCTACTTCTCGTCCTGTCTCCCGGAGGCGTGACCACGGTCGGCTCGACCGCGCAGGTCTACCGATCGATGGGTCGACTGCTGACCCGGCCGGGGCTGGTCCTGCTGCTGGTCGCGACCGGGACCGTCCTGTGCGGGTTCGTCGCGCTGTACGCCGGACTGGCCGAGGCCGGGCCGCGCGGGATCGCGCGTTCGCCGCACGCGATGCTCGAGCTGCGGGCAAGTGCGTTGCCGGCCATGCTGCTCGTCCCGTTGTGCGCGCCTCGGTTGGCGCGGATCGAGGCGACGCATCGGGTGTGCCTGGCGCTGACCACGGCCGCGGCGTTCAGCGTCGTCGGTGCACTGCTGGGGCTGACCGGGTCGCTGTCGACCGGCGCGCTTTTCGTGCTGCTGCTGGGTTTCGTGAGCGGGATCGCGTTGGCCATCCCGTCGCTGGTGCAGGCGATCGGCGTGCGTGCCGGTGCCGCCCGCGGGGCCGGGGTGGCGCTCTACACGTTCGTGTTGTTCATCGGCGCCAGCCTCGGGCCGGCGCTGGCCTCGATCACGTCCGGCCACGGCTTCGCCGCGGTGGCCGGTTGCGTCGGGGTTCTGTCGGCCGGCGGGGCGGTCGCGGCTGGGGTAGCAGGACACATTGAGAACAAACCGGGGCGGGGACAGATCGCGTGAACTCAATTGCCTTCTTCGATGTCGACGAGACATTGCTCAATACCAAGAGCATGTTCGACTTCCTGCGCTTCCGGCGGACTGCCGAGGAGCGCCGGAAGGCCACCGAACGCCTCGCCTCGATGGCGCAGGCCGGGATCGACCGGACCGAGATCAACCGCGCCTACTACAACCTGTGGGCCGGGGAGAGCTGGGTCGAACTGATGCAGGCCGGGGAGGCCTGGTACGCCGACCTGTGCTCCGGCCGGCGCATCGGCCCGCCGTTCATCGCCTCGACGTTGGCGGCGTTGCGACGGCACCGGGCGGCCGGGCACGGGATCGCGCTGATCTCGGGCTCGTTCCTGCCGTGCCTGCGGCCGCTGGCCGACGACCTCGGCGTCGAGATCGTGCTGTGCACGCACCCGGACCTGGACTCCGCGGGTCGGCTGACCGGCACCGTCCGGCATCCGATGATCGGCAAGGCCAAGGTCGTGGTCGTGCATGCCACGGCCCGTCGGCACGGGGCGGAACTGACGGACTGTCACGCCTACGCCGACCACGGCAGCGACCTGGCGATGCTGCGCAGCGTCGGGCATCCCAACGTGGTCGGCGACGATCCGCGACTGTTGGCCGCGGCACGCCTCGAAGGCTGGCCGGTGCTGTCCGCGGACATGGTCACCGACTCCGCCGCCGAGCGCGTCCGCTCGGTCGAGGCAGGTGTCCGACCATGACCGCGGCATGCGCGGAACCTGGGCCGGGCCTGCTGAGCCCGACCGTCCTGGTCAAGGACGACCTGGCCCGGCGCCCGTTGGCCGCGCGCTGCTGCACGTTCACCGAGACCGCGGTGATGCTGCGCCTGGCCGGGCAAGTTCGGTTCGAGGGCGGCAGCATGCGGTTGAGCGCCGTGCTCGACCACCCCGGTGCCGCGCGCCGACTGGCGATCGCGGTGACCTCATTGCTGGGTTCGGAGCCCAGGGTCGAGAGGACACCGGGTCGGGCCGGGATCGGGTCGCGGTGGGTCGTGCGCATCGACACCGGCGCGCCGGCGCTGGCTCGCAAGGCCGGCCTGTGCGACGGCACCGGCCGTGCCGTGAGTGGCATTCCGCAGCATGTGATGGTCTCCGCGGCCTGCTGTCAGGTCGCGGCCTGGCGGGCCGCGGTGCTGGCCACCGGGACGATGCCGACGACCGGCGGCGAACGTCGCCTGCGCGTCGGCTGCCCCGACCTGCAGGCCGCGATGTCGCTGGCCATGCTGGCCGGGCGGATCGCGGCCCGGGCCCGGGTCCCGGCCGCGGGGCCGCCGCAGGTCGTGATCGAGGTGGCGGGCGAGGTTGCCGCGATGCTGCGCGCGATCGGCGTCGGCGAGGCCACGCTGGAGACCTGTGCGCCACCCGTCGGAAGGCCCAGACCACGGGCCGTCAGTTGAGCGCTTCAAGCTGAAGCGCGCCCCTTTGCGCGCCGGTTACCGTCGGGCCCTCCCGTGGACCTGGAGGTCTCTGGTGACCTGGATCGAGGTCGTCGAGTACACCGACCCGGCGTGCTCCTGGGCGTGGGGCACCGAGCCCAAGTTCCGTCGCCTGCAGTGGCAGTACGGCGATCGCATCCGCACCTGGCGGCGGGTGCTGCTGGGGATCTTCTCGCCCGGGTGGGCGCAGGTGTTCGGGCTCGAGGCGCGCACCGAGGCGGCCCGCGTGGCCTACGAGCAGTACCTGGTGCCGGTCACCGAGGCCACCGGGATGCCCGGACCGATCCCGTTGCACTGGGCCATGTCCGACTGCGAGACGGCCTGCCGGGTCGCGAAGGCGGCCGACTTCCAGGGTGAGCCGGTCTCCGCGGCGGTGCTGCGTCGGCTGCGAGAGAGCTGGTTCGTGCACGGCCGGCCCGCCGACAGCGTCGAGCTGTGCCTGGCGGCGGCGCACGGCGTGCCAGGTCTGGACCCCGACCGACTGGCCCGCGACCTCGCCGACCCGGCCACCGAGGCTGCTTGGCAGGCGGACTGGGAGGAGGCCAGAAACCCCAACGAGTACGTCTGCAACCTGCCGGACACCCGTGCCGGCCGCGGCGCCGCGCAGCAGCAGAACGGCCGCATGCGCTACGGCCTGCCGTGCGGGATCCTGCGCGGCCCGGGCGGCGAGGTCACCGTGTCCGGCTGGTGCGAGTGGACGGTCTGGGAGACGGCGCTGGAACGGGTGTGCCCAGGCGCCGGTGCCGCGGCGCGGCCGCTGCCGACCCCGGCCGAGGCCTTCGCGAACTGGCCGACCCTGGCCCGCGCCGAGCTCGACGAGCTGTGCGGGCCCGGCTGCGAGCCGCCGTCGGACATGGTGGAGCACCGCACGGCGGGCGGGGTCATTTGGGCCACCCCGAGCGAGGCAGCGAGCTGGCCTGCACTGGTCGCCTACTGACGCCGCCTGAGCACCCGTTCTGGTCGTCGGGGACACGCTAGGGACACCACGGCCGAAAGGTGTCATCGTTGGTCCATGAGCGAGCGTGATGCGCTCACCGCCGGGCCGAACCGAGCCCTGGACCCGACCCGCGCCGCGGGCCGTCGCTTCCTCGTGGGCTACGGGATCATCCTGACCCTGGCCGGGCTGATCCTCGCCGACGAACCCGACCACAGCCGGGCCTGGCGCAGCCTGGGCATCGTCGCCGCCGTGATCGGCCTGGCCTGCGTGGTCGCGCCGTTGGCCCGACGTCGTCGGCAGCCCGAGCCGGACGCGACGGCCGGGCCGGGGGCCCCGGACGTCCGCACCGAGTCCCCGGCGGTCGGCCCGCTCGGCGTCGACGAGAAGGCACGCTCGGCCCGGCACGCCGAACTCGACCGCCGGGCCACCCAACTGGCCGCGGCTCAGGTCCGGCTCGACCTGGCCGCCACCGACCTGGCGATCGAGCAGGG
Organism: Sporichthyaceae bacterium; assembly: GCA_036269075.1. NCBI lineage: Bacteria > Bacillati > Actinomycetota > Actinomycetes > Sporichthyales > Sporichthyaceae > Sporichthyaceae bacterium. The sequence continues at coordinate 17,242 of DATASX010000112.1, read as the reverse complement.
CCGCCTCGACGAACGCAACGCCGCCCTGCTGGTCGAGCAGACGAAGCTGGACGAGCAGGTCGCCGACCTCGCCGCTCGGCGGCATGCGGTGCACGGCGGCTAGGACCGTCCCGTTCGGCCCAACCTCATTGCTGCTGCACACCGGTTCGGCCTACCAAATAGAGGCATAGCGGCCCAACCTCGACCAGCCGGCGACATCCTCGGCAACGTCAGCAGCCCGCCGCTGTGCACGTCATCCGGTAGGGATCCGCGGTATCGGTCCGCGCGACAACGAGGAGAGCGCATGAGCGCGAAGGTGTGCCTCAACATGATCGTCAGGGACGAGACGACGATCATCGACCGATGCCTGCAGGCCATGGACGGCAACGTCGACGCCTGGGTCATCCTCGACACCGGGTCGCTGGACGACACCCCGGCCAAGATCGCCGCGCACTTCGAGGCGCGCGGGATCCCGGGAATCCTGCTGCACGGTCACTTCGGCAACTTCGCGGAGGCCCGCAACCGCGCGCTGGCCGCTGCCCGAGAGTCGCAGCTGGACTTCGACTACCTGCTGTTCCTCGACGCCGACTCCGAACTGCTGGTCGAGGACCCGAACTGGCGCACCGCGCTGACCGAGCCCGCATACCGCCTGCGGGTGCCCAACACGACGATGCGCAACGACGCCGTCAGCCTGCTGCGGCGCGACCAGACCGCGGAGTACCGCGGGGTCAGCGCCGAGTGGCTCGACCTCGGCGGCAACGTGCCGACCGAGCTGACCGGTGTCTGGTACCTCGACCGGGCCGACGGTTCCGGCCAGGCCACGCGCGCCGCGCGCGACATCGCGCTGCTGCGCCCCGCCCTGGCGGAGGACCCGGAGAACACCCGCTACGTTTTCGCGCTGGCGCAAGCCTACCGCGAGGCGGGCGACCTGATGTCTGCCATCGATGCCTACACGGGCCGGGCAATCCTGGGCGGTTGGGACGAGGAGGTCTGGTACTGCCACTACCAGATCGCGCAACTCTCCGAGCGGCTCGGCCTGCCCGAGCCGATCGTCGTCCACGGCTACCTGACGGCCTGGCAGTTGCGCTCGACCCGGGCCGAACCGCTGGTCGCACTGGCCCGCTACTACCGCGAGCACGGCGGCCGGCACGCGCTGGCCGAGCTGTTCGCGGCGGCGGCGACCACGATCCCGCGGCCGGACGACCAGTTCTTCGTCGACGACGCCACCTACGACTGGCGCGCCGAGGACGAGTACGCGATGGCCGCCTACTGGCGCGGCCGGCACGTCGAGGCCGCGATCGCCTGCCGCGCACTGCTGGCCGGACCGCGCCTGCCCGAGGACCAGCGCGACCGGGTCAACGCCAACCTGCAGTACGCACTCGACGCGGGCGCGACCGAGACCGCCTGAGCCTGTCCGGCTGAGCCCGTCCCACTGTGCGGGACGGGCTCAGCCGCGCTCGGCCAGCATCGCCTGGAACTCGGCGGTGGTATTCACGTGCGGGAACGGCGTCGCGGGCTCGGGCAGGCCGAGCGCGCCGCAGATCGGGCCCCAACCGTCGCCCGGGTGCCACTCCACCAGCCGATCGGCGGGGGCCGCGGCCCGGACGTGCTCGTTGTGCGCCAGGTAGGCCGCCTTGGCCGACTCCTCGTCGCGCCAGTCCGGGGTGAAGTTCTCCATCAGCACGCGAACCATGCGCTGCCACGGATCTGACGGGGCATCAGTCGCGAACGCGGGCTGCATCGCCTGGAAGATGGTGTCCGAGGCGCTGCGCCACCAGGCGTCCGCGTCGCGGGTGGAGAGCAGGATCGGCGCGTCCGGGAACGCCTCGGCCAACTGCTCCCAGAACGGCGCACCCGGCCAGTCGACGATCGCCCCGTAGTCGCGCAGGAACTCCTGCCAGTCCGGCGGGTTGCCCTCGTAGGCCTGCCGCCAGACGTCGGCCTGCGCAGGGTTCTGCCGCACCTCCATCATGTGGTGGCAGGGGGCGCCCAGGAGTTGCGTCAAGGCCTCGCGCAGCGACGCCGTGCCCGTCCGCCCCAGCCCGGCACCGATCAACCGAACCGTCATCGCTCCCCCTCGCCAGCTCCCGAAACCCCTCGTCGCGAAGCGTACGCAGCAGACGCGGACAGGTCCGTGACCGGTCGTAGGAAGTCCGAAGCCGGCCCCAAACTCCGCCCGCCACATTGGGCCCGCAGGCCTTCGAGCGCCCCGCCGGACGCGACCGTCGGCAGACGGTTTCTCAGGAAGCGCTGTCCGTTTCGAGTCCGACGCCCGGTGTGTACTACAAAGAGTGAAAAGTCCGGTCGAAATTCCACCAACCCCGTACAGGACAGGACAAGCAGCGCTGCCGGAACAGTTGCGAGGAACTAACTTCCTCGAGTGACCCTGAGAATTCCCCGGAATGTGCGGCTGGCCGGTCGAACTGCTCTCATCCTGGCCGTCGCAACCGGGCTGGTGGGGTGCACCAACCCACTGGAACGTCGGGATACCGGTGCGGCGCTCGCCGTGCCGGCACCCGCGCCGGCCACTCCGGAGGAGACCGTCGGGGCGACTCCGTCGGCCACCCCGACCCCGAGCGCCACCGCGGACGCCGACAATTCGGCCTCCGGTGTGGCCGTCGCCGACTCACTGCGCGCGACGCCGCTGCCTCCGGGTGAGAAGCCGCCGCAGTTCATCGTGATCTCCTTCGACGGCGCCGGCAGCCTGGACCGCTGGAACTACTACCGGAGCATCGCCAACGAGGTCGGCGCGCACCTGACGTATTACCTGTCCGGGCCGTACCTGGTGCCCAAGAGCAAGGCCAACCTCTACAACCCGCCGCACCACCAGCCGGGCGCCTCCGACATCGGCTGGTCCGTGAGCGACGCCGACGTCCAGGCCCGGATGGCGCAGGTGTACCAGGCCTACAAAGAGGGAAGCGAGATCGGCACCCACTTCAACGGGCACTTCTGCGGCGCCGGCGGCGGCCTGCACTGGACGGCCGACGACTGGCGCAGCGAGATCACCCAGTGGTTCACGTTCCTGCACAACTGGCGGACCAACGCCGATGCGCCGGACGCCGACCCGCTGCCGTTCAAGGACTCCGAGGTCGTCGGCGAGCGCACCCCGTGTCTGGAGTACAAGCCGTCAACGCTGTTCCCGGTGCTGAAGTCGATGGGCTTCCGCTACGACACCAGCGACACCGGCTACCTGCAGTGGCCGCGCACGGACCCGGCGACCGGCATCTGGGAGATCCCGATGCAGGACCTGCGCGCGGCCGGTACCGGCACCCATGTGCTGTCGATGGACTACAACTTCTACGACATGCAGACCCACGCGGTCGACGGGTCGCCGGCGCTGTACCCGGCGTACCAGAAACAGGTCCTGGACACGTACCGCAATGCCTACCAGGCGGTGTTCGACGGCAACCGCGCCCCGCTGATCCTCGGCGACCACTTCGCCAACTGGAACCACGGCATCTACACCCAGGCGCTGGGCCAGTTCATCTCCGAGACCTGCGGGCGGCCCGAGACCAAGTGCGTGACCTTCACCGAGCTGATCAACTGGATGGAGGCGCAGTCGCCGGAGACGCTCAAGGCGCTCCAGGCCCTGCCCGCGCAGACCATGGGGGCCCCATCCGATCATCGATGATCGGATGGGGCTCTCTCATACGCGAGACGTCATCCTGATGACGCGCCAGGTATGAGAGTGGTCTGAGCCACTTGGCGACCCGGGTTGCCGTAGCGCGCGTCCCCAGCCGGTCGTTGTCCACAGGCCGACGTTTGCTCCAAGCGCGGGAGCGACCGTTCCGTCATGGTCGCGCTATGCAGCTCCCTTCCCGGTTCACGACCGGCCCGTTCACCACCCTCGATGCCGCGGGCAACGGGTGCACGCTCGGCGAATTGCGGCAAGGCGTGCGGTCCGGCCGTCTGGTGCAGCTGCGCCGGGGCGTCCTCGCGACCGCCGAGGCTCGTCATACGGCGACGCGGCTGGACACGACTTGGCACGCCCAGGACATCGAGGCGCTCGGTCTGGCGATGCCCCGTCGTCGTCTCGTCGCGGTCGGTACCTCCGCCGCCCGGATTCACGGTCTGCCTATGCGCTCGACGCGCCCGGCGGAGTTGGCTGTAGCGGTCAGTGGCCGCGCGGGCACCGCGGGAACCCATCGGCACGGCTACTACCTGCGGGTCGCGCGGCTACCCGAGGCTCACGTCGAGGAACGTCTCGGTGTTCGGGTCACGACGGCCGCTCGCACTGTCCTGGATCTGGCTGCCCACGATGGTTTCGACGACGGGGTGGTCGCGGCCGAGGGCGCCTATCGACTCGGGTTGCTGACGCCTGATCAGCTGCGTGCCACAGTCCTGGAGCTGGAGCGCCCGGCCCGGCATCGAAGTCGCCCGCGAGTGTGTCGAGTTCGCCGATCCGGCAACCGAGTCGGTGCTCGAGTCGATCTCGCGGTTGTCGATGCGAACAGCCGGGATCCCCATGCCGCAATTGCAGGTGGTCCTCCTCGACGACGGCTACCGGAGGATCCGGGTGGACTTCTTTTGGCCGCTGCTGCGACTGGTCGGCGAGGCGGATGGCGAGGCCAAATACACGATGAACGGCCGAGACCCGCGTGCGGCGAAGCGCGACGAAGCTGAGCGTGAGCGCATCATTCGCGGCCTGGGCTTCGACGTCGTGCGATGGGACTGGCACATCGGTAACGACCCCGACCTGTTGGACGCGCTTCTGCGCGCCGCTATCGCTCAAGCGCAACGGCGCCTGGGTCGAGTCGGCTGATCGGGCCCGCCACCGTCTCTCATACGCGAGACGTCATCCCGGAGGCGATTCGAGCCCGGAAACGTCGGCCCGCGTATGAGAGTGCGACGCTCCGCTCATCGATGAGCGGAGCGTCGTAAATTGGCCGGCGCAGGGATGGGGGCGTGGGGCAACCTTGGTCGGGTGAGACCCGGAAGCGCCGCCCGCCTCGGACTGCTGGCGGCGCTGTGGGGCTCGAGCTTCCTGTGGATCAAGCTGGCGCTGCATGGGCTCTCGCCGGTCCAGCTCACGGCGTTGCGGCTCGCGATCGGAGCGGCCGTGCTCATTGCGGTCGTGCACGCCCGCGGGCTGCGGCTGCCCCGAGAGCGGGAGACCTGGCAGGCGTTGATCTTGGCCGCGTTCTTCGCCAACGCGCTGCCGTACACGCTGTTCGGGGTCGGGGAGCGCTCGGTGGACTCAACCCTCGCCGGGGCGATCAACGCGACCACTCCGCTGTGCACCTTCGCGTTCGGCCTGGTCGGCCGCGCGGGCCGGTCGGACGCCGAACCGCTCGGGACGCGCCGGGTCGCCGGCCTGGTGGTCGGGTTCGCGGGCGCGGTGCTGTTGCTCGCCCCGTGGCGGGCCGGGCACGGCGGGACGACGGGTGGCTCGCTGGCTTGCCTGATCGCCTCGGCCGCCTACGGGTTGTCGTTCGTCTACATGGGCCGTCGGCTGGTCGGTCGAGGCATCCCGCCGCTGGTGCTGGCCGCGGGCCAACTCACCGCCGCCACCGGTTGGGCACTGATCGCGCTGCCGTTCCTGGGCCGCTCGGCGGTGCATCCCCACCCGGAGGTGATCGGCGCGGTCGCGGCGATCGGCCTCGGCGGCACCGGGCTGGCCTTCGTACTGAACTACAAGCTCGTGGTCGACGAGGGCCCGGCGGTGGCCAGCACGGTCACCTACCTGATGCCGATCGTGTCGGTGCTGCTCGGCGCGGCGTTCCTGGACGAGTCGGTCGAGCCGAATCTGATCCTCGGCACCGCGGTGGTGTTGGCCGGCGTCGCGCTGGCGCAGCGCCGTCCGTCAGCCTCAGGGCACCGCGACGGGGACGGCGTGGTTGGTCACCGGGATCAGACATTGGGCGGCGCTGCACGCGCCGTAGGACACCACGACTTGGGCCGAGTTCCCTGAGCGTTTCACCGGCAGTGTGACGGTCACCGGCCCGTCCGGGTACACCGGCAGCTGCGTGGACAGCCCGGTCAGTTGCAGCATCCGGACCGGTTGATCCGCGGTGGCCGCGCCGGTCGCGGTCAGCCCGCCGGTCACCCGCAATCGGGTCGGGATCCCGAGGCCGTCCACGCCACCGTCCGGTAGATCGACGCTGTAGATGTGGAAGCCGGCCTGCTGGGGCCGGAACGTCGCGGCGACGGTGTCGCCGGAGACCCGCAGCGTCACGTCGACCCCGCCGGCCGAGAAGCCGGTCGCGGTCGGCGGTCCCGCGTGGTGGCTGCCGCACCCGGCCGCCGACAGCACCAGGGTCAGCGCGACCAGCGGCCTCAGTGCTGCCAACGCCTCAGGAACGTCGCGACCTGGGCCGGGGTCATCCGGCTCGCGTCGGCGAACGAGCCGTCCTCTGTCGTGGTGCGCACCTGGCCCTGCGGGGACAGTACGACCAGCGCGGGGATTCCGCTGTGCTGATAGTCGATCCCGTACTTGGCCGCGAGGTCGGTGTTGCGGTCGAACTTGCCCACGTCGATCTCCACGACGTGGAAACCGGCGACCAGTGGTTGCACCGTGGGCGCGGTGAACGTGTGGGCCAACGCCACGCAGTCCGGGCACCAGGAGGCGCCGAAGTCCAGCAGCACCGGCTTGCTGTCGGCCTGTGCGGCGTCGAGCGCGGCGGTGATGTCCGCGGTGGCGTCCCGGCTCGGGTCGAACGCGGAGGCGGTGCTCGACGCCGTCGCCGACGGGCTCGCGCTGGGCGCGGCGGTCGGGGCCGGGGAGGCGAACGTCGGGTCGTCGCCGCCGGGGAACGGTTTCGAGCCACCACCACAGCCGGCCAGGACGAGCACGAGCCCGACGGTGGGCAGGGCGCAGCGGAAGCGCATGTCAGTCATCCTGGCCCACCCCGTCGGCTGGTGGCGACTCGGCCCGATCCGGTTGCGCGGGATCCGGGACGGCCGGCACCAGCAGCGCAATGCGCGGCCGGGGCGCCCGCCGACGAACCAGCAACGCCCCATAGACCGACTCGGCCATGTCCTCGGCCAGCCGCAGCCCCGTGCCGGGCACCGCGTCGACCGCGAATCCCGCGCCCTCGTCGCTGACTTCGACGGCCACAGAGTCGCCGAGCGCCTCAACGGTCACCGTGATGTCACCGGCCCCGTGCCGGGTCGCGTTGTCCAGCAGCACGTCGAGCACCTGACGGACCACCGCGGCCGGGCATCGTGCGGCCGGGACGTCGTCGCAGCGCAGCCGGATCGCCCGCTGGGACGGCAACTGATGCCGCGTCACTGCGGCGCGGACCTCGGCCGCGACGTCGCACGGGGCGTGCTCGTCGGTGCTGCGGACTGCCAGCAGGTCCGCGACGATCGTCTGCAGGTGCCGGGCCCGACCCAGCGAGGTCTCGATGTGCTGCACCCGCCGGGCCTCGTCGGGCTCCCGCAACGCGTTCTCCAGCCCGGTCAGCAGCCCGGCCAGCGGGGTGCGCAGTTGGTGCGAGACGTCGCGGGTGAACGCCCGCTCCCGGTGCACCACGGCCCCGATCCGCCGCGCGGTCTCAAGCAGTGCGCTGCCGGCCTCGTCCGTCTCCCGCAGTCCCCATTTCGGCAGCGCCAGGTCGAAGGCCCCGGCCCCCAGCGCCCGAGCCGCGTCGGTCAACTGCTCGACCGGCGTGGCCACCCGGGAGGCCAGGCGGGCCGCGACCAGCCGGGTCAGCGCCAGCGTGCACCCGGCCAGGACGAGCAGGGCGATCCAGCCGTAGACGATCCGCAGCACGACCCCGCTGACCGCCGTCCCGGCCCGGACCGTGCCGATCACAGTGCCGTCGGAGACCACCGGGACCGAGACCGCGTACTCGCCGTCCTCCCGGTCCTCGTGCTCGGCGGTGTCGACCGGCAGGGCCGCCAACTTCGAGTGCAGCGGCCCGGCGCCGACGACCCGAATGCCGTCGCGGGTGTAGATGCCGATGTCGGTCGAACCGAGCAGCCCAGGCACTGCGAGCGGCCGGCCGACCACGATCGGTGCATCCGGCACGTTGGCCGAGACCCGGGTCGCGTCGTGCTGCAGCGCAGTGATCGTCTGCGACCGGACGACCACCGCGACCGTGGCCGCCAAGGGAACCGCGAACAGCAGCAGCGCGATCCCGGCCGCGCCGAGGATCACCCGCCGGATCCGGCTGCGCAGCGAGATCGTCGGGCGTACCTCGTCCTCGCCCGGCACTGTGCCCGGCCGAGGACGGCGGCCCGGCCTTGCGGTCATGTCCCTGAGCGTAGGGCGAGCGGTGCTCCGCGTATGAGAGAACCCCACCCGCGTATGAGAGAGCCCCATCCGATCATCGATGATCGGAGGCACCGGTCCCACTCGCGGCGCAACAGTTGCCGGAAAGCACATAAATACCCGGAAAAGGGGCCGAACCGGGCATTACCGGCAATCCGTCTCAATTCGTCCCTATTCGTACATTCATCCGATTTGCATGAATTCTCATGTCAAATTGGAGGCATGCTCACAAAAGCTCTCGGCGCCGGTGGTGCGCTCATCGTCGCGACCGCGCTGGCCACCTCCGGCGGCCCGTACGGCGCGAGTCCCGCCGCCGCGGCGATCTCTCCCCCTGCCACGCCGGCCAAGGTCGGGCCCGCGCGCCTGGGTTCCGTCCCGGCCGGGCAGCGCCCGCCGCAGGTCGTGGTGGTCGCGTTCGACGACTCCGGGAACACGTTCAACGGCACCGCCGGCCACTTCTCGATGTTCGACTACTGGCTGTCGGTGGCCCGGAACTACGACGCCCGGATGACGTTCTTCCTCTCCGGCACCCAACTGCTGACCAGCCAGACCCAGCACACCTACGACGCGCCGCAGTGGGGCCCGGCGAACATGAACATGGGCATGCTGGTGCCCCACATCGAGTCGTTGCCCGGGGAGTCCGAGACCGATGCCGTGCGCCATGAGATGACCGATCTGAAGCGGGCTCACGCCGAGGGCAACGAGATCGGCACCCACTTCATGGGCCACATCTGCGGCTCCGGCAAGGGCTCGGTCGGCTCGTTCTCCCAGGCCGACTGGGAGCAGGACCTCCAGCAGTTCTACAAGGCCGTCGACAACGCGAACATGACCAACCACCTGAACCCGCCGATCGACCTCGGGTTCAAGGGCGAGGACGTGGTCGGCGACCGGACGCCCTGCCTGGAGGGCAATTTCCGCAACCTGTACCCGGTGATCGCCAAGCACGGATTCACCTACGAGACCAGCCCGACCCCGGAGATCCGTTGGCCGTACCGCGGTGCGTCCGACACCGGGCCGTCCAACCTGTGGGTGTTCCCGCTGGCCACCGTGCCGATGTACGGGAGCTCGCACTACGACCTGGACATGGACTGGAACATCTGCGACTACCACGAGAAGGACTGCCTTGACGCGCCGGTGGACAAGGCCGCGTCCGCGCGCTGGAGTCAGCAGGCGCTGGACACCTACCGAACCTATTTCGAGAAGTCCTACACCGGCGACCGGGCGCCGCTGTTCATCGGCGACCACTTCGAGATGTGGCACAACGGCGCGTACACCCAGGCCCTGACCTCGTTCGTCAAGGAGACGTGCAACAAGCCGGAGGTGCGCTGCGTCAGCTACCAGGAGGCCGCGAGCTGGCTGAACAGCACCCCGACGGCGCAGCTGGACACCTGGCGCACCGGAGCGTTTCCGCACTACGCGGGCGCGAAGCCGCCGGCCTACGGCAGCCCGGTGCCCGACGTGCTGATGCCCGCGCCGTGGCCCGTCAAGGCTGAGCCGGTCAAGGCTGAGCCGGCCAAGCCGGGGCAGGCCAACTCGACGCAGCCGGGGCCGCCGCAGGCGAAGCCGGAGCGGCCCAAGTCCGAACCGGCGAAGACGGCGGCGCCGACGCCGATCCGTTAGCTCAGTGGCCGATGCCGACCCGGGTCCGCAGCAGGCGGGCCCGGGCACGGCCGGTGACCGGCCGCCGGTCGGGTACGTACAGGTCGATCAGGCACACCGGGCAGACGTGGTCGACGCCGGTCACCGAGTCCTCGTAGTCGTCCACCTCGGTCCCGCACGAGGGGCACATGCCAGGGTAGGTCACCAGCGCGTTCGCGATCCGCATAGCCGCCTCCGTCGCGTTGACGGTTGCGAACTTAGCCGGCCCGCGTGCACGCCCGGCGTCGGCGAAGTGAACGTGGGCCCAGGTCCGGCCGACGGCTACTGTGACACCGGTTCGCTCGCAAGCTCGCTCACTTCAGCCGCAAGGTGGTGACCGCGCCCTCGCCGGCCAGGATCCGCCCGGTGGTCGGATCCATCCACGCGTCGATGACGGCGTACTGCCCGGCGGGCAGCGAGTAGCCGAGGAACTGCGACTGGCCGGCCGACAACGGCGCGGCCATCGCCGCCCCGCCCGGGGCGAACGGGTTCGGGCCGCCGCCGTCGGAGAAGAACCGGACTACCTCCTCGCGGCTCGCGGACGGCAGGATCGCCCGCAGGAGAAGAAAGTGGTAGCCGGTCTCCACGTCGTCGGCGTTCTCCAGCTCGACGGTCCCGTTGTGGGGCAGCACCGACGGGGCGAACAGGTAGTTGTCGTCGCCCTCGGTGATCCGGCCAGAGGGCCGGGCCGGCAGCGGCAGGTACTTGCCCCAGTGCACGTGCAGCACCGTCGGCGGCGCGGCCGGGGCCTCGAGGTCCTCGAGCCAGACGTCGCCCGCGGGCAGGTCGACGGTGATCGTCGTCGGGTGCTTGGCGTCAACCCGGGCACCACCGAGGGAGACCAGGTTGTCCTGCGCCGCGTGCTGGTAGGACGCCACGGTCGTCGGGTCCGCCCGCGGGTGCCCCGGGGTCGCGGCGGCGCCGGAGGACGGGTTGGCGGGGTTCACCGACCACAACGAGCGGATGCCGTTGGTCGGGGTCGCGATGTCGGCCCGCGGCCCCTCGGTCGGGCTGATCAGCCACAGGTGGTGGACACCGGACTGCGACTTGATCCGAAACTTCATCCAGCCGGCCGCGACGTCCGGTCCCCCGGAGACCCGCACCCCGGTCGCCGACATCGAGACGTCGACGTGCGGCGGTGCCTTGGGCCCCGGGATCGTCGCGAAGATCAGGCCGACGCCGCCCGCGAGAATCACCGCGGTGGTGCGCAGCCCCGCCGCGGTCGTAACCTCACGCATCAGGTCTCCGTCCGCCCGCCGACCGGGATCCGGCGATTCTATTCGGCGGAACCGCGGCGCCCCGGCAGCGCAAGCCGGCGGGCCGCCGCGTGGATCACTTGACCGTGAGGATCTTCACCGAGTTCTCGGCGACGTACGGCTGGCCGGTCTTGTCGTCGACCCACAGGTCGAGCAGGGCGTACCTGCCTTTCGGCACCGAGTACTGGACGTACTCGGAGTGCTGCGGCGACAGCGGCTCGGTCCCGACCCCGAACGTGGACGAGACGGCGAACGGGACTTTGGTCGATTTGCCGGCAAAGAAGTTGACCACGTCCGACTTCGTCGCGCCCTTCACGAGTTGCAGGAAGCCGAGCTCGTGCCAGGCCTTGGATCCGGTGTTGCTGAACTCCACCGTGCCGCTGCGGGGCAGGGCGCTCGGCGCGTGCAACACATGGTCGTTGGCCTCGGTGACCCGGGCGTCCGCGTGCGGCTGCGACGCTCCGCTGCCCTTGCCGATCACCAGCGTGCTGGCAACCGTGTTGGTGTCCAGGTCCAGGATCGCCACCTTGCCGACCGGCAGCTTGAGCGTGAACGTGGCCGCTTTTCCTTTGCTGACCGCCGACCCGCCGCCGAAGGCCACCATCTCGCCCTCGGCCGTGGTGATTTCCTGAGCCGCCTGGGACGCCGAACTCGCAACGCCGGTGGACGTGGTGCCCGCCGACCCGGTCGAGCCATTCGTGTCGGCCGGACGGGCTACGGGGGACGGGTGTGCCAGCACGGACTTGTGCGGGCGAATGCCCTCGCTGGCCTGGGCCGCCTTGGCGCCCATCCCGGGCCGGGCGGCGGTGAACCACATGTCGTCGGTCGAGGAGATCTTCACCTTGACCCAGCCGGCCTTGAGGTTCTTCACCCCCGAAACCTTGACGGAGCTTCCGTTGCCGCTGATCGTCACCTGTTGGCTGCTCGACGCCTCGGCTTCGCCGCCCGGCAGCAGTGCGACCGTCATGCTTGCGACGCTGATCGCCGCGAGAGCCGCAGCCCGGCACCGGTTCGGATGCATACGCATCGGCCAGTCCTTCCCGTCCTGTCAATGAAGCAGGTCGGGATAGACCTATCAGGTGCTCCGAACGGGCGGACTACGCCTCGGTGGGGATGGGCCCGCTCACCCGGTCGCCGCTGCGGACCATGCGCACCGCGAGGACCAGCAGCACGCCCTCGACGGCCAGACTGAGCAGTCCCAGCGGCTGGGTCCAGTTGCCCTTGTCGTCGGTGTGGCCGGGCAGGCCGGTGCTCCGGGTCAGCACATAGCCGATCATCGGGCCGGCGGCCACGCCCAGCGCGAGCCACCACGTGTTGCGCAGGATCCGGCCCTGGGCCGCCATCAGCGCGATCGCGACGAGGATCGCCGCGACCTCCAACGCGTAGTAGCCGACCTGCATGTAGCCGTCGTTGTTGCCCGGGAATCCGCCCTGGTCCTTGACGTGGATCCAGTAGACGCCGAACGCCGGCAACGCGCCGAACAGGCGCAGCAAGCGGTCGCGAACCGGGGACGAGGCGGCCGAACGCGGGCGGGCGCGGTGCGAGGCGATGGTGGCGGACATCTCGGACTCCAACGGGATCGACGTTCCTCGAGATCGAGAATGCGCCGGTTTCATTGCCGTCCGCTTGGAGAATTCCGAGCGCTAACTTTCGCCTTGTGCGGCGAAAGTCAGCACGGAGGGAAAAGTCGCCCGATAGCCGCCTATTGGATGCCGACCATGTCGACGACGAACACCAGCGTGGCGTTCGGCGGGATCTTCGGGGTCGGGGACATCTCGCCGTAGCCGAGGAACCCGGGAATGACGATCTCGCGACGACCGCCTATCTGCATCCCCACGAGACCACCGGAGAAGCCGGGCACGAACCCGCTCAGCTCGCCGGTGAACGGAATCGCTCCCTTCTCCCACGTGGCGTCGAAGACGCTGCCGTCGCTGTAGAGCGCCCCGACGTACTGGATGCTCACGGTGTCCGACGGGCCTGCGGCGCGGCACTTACCGACAACCAGGTCGCGGATCAGGAGGTTCTTCGGCGGCGACCCGGTGCCCTTGGCCAGGGTCGGTTCCTTGTCCATCGCAGTCGCGTTGGCCGTCACCGCAGGCATTCCCGAAGCCGCACCGGAACCTTTCGGCTTCGCCGAGGCCGTCGGCAGGGGGCCCGGCGCAGGAACGGCTGTCGAGCAAGGCTTCGGGGTCGGCGTCGCAGCCGCACTGGTGTTGCCGCTCGACGCGGGCGGCGCAGCGGACTGCGTGTTGTCGCTGCCGCTGCTCCCGCAGCCGGCCAGGGCCATCGAGGCTGTGACAACCGTTGCGCACAGGCCCAGCGTCCCGGTTCGGATCATGCGTGCCGCCTTCACTGGGCCGTCGCCGATGCGGACGGGCTGGAGGACTTTGTCGCCTTCGAGGTCTTGGTGGGCGTCGGTGAGCTGGTCGAGCCACCCTTGCTGGTGATGGTCACCTTCTCGATGGTGGTCTTGGTCTTCGGCGGTCCGTCGCCCCCGGCTGTGGTGGTACCGGCCGCGGCGATCTGGGTGATCACGTCCAGTCCGGAGGTGATGTGCCCGAACGGGGTGTAGTCCGGCTGGAACTGCGAATCCTTGAAGATCATGAAGAACTGGCTGCCGTTGGTGTTCGGCCCGGCATTCGCCATCGCGACCTCGCCCTTCGGGTAGGTCGCCCCGGCGAGGTTCTCGTCGGCGAAGCTGTAGCCGGGCCCGTTCTGGCCCGTGCCGGTCGGGTCGCCGCACTGCAACACCGCGTCGGTGACGCCGCCCTGGGAGACGTCCAGCAGGCGGTGGCACGGGCTGTTGTCGAAGAAGTGTTGCTTGGCCAGGCTCACGAACGAGTTCACCGTGCAGGGCGCGGCCTTGGCGTCCAGGGCGATGACGATCGTGCCGTGGTTGGTCACCACCGTCGCCGTGTAGGTCTTGGTCGTTTCGGCCACTCCGGGCGGCAGTTCGACTTTCTTGTCGCTGCTGTTCGAGCCGTCGGCCGGGTAGACGCAGTTCGCCGTGCCCGGTGCGGCGCTCGGGCCCACCGGAGCCGTCGGCGCGGACGATGCGCCCGGACCGGTCGACGCCGAGTTGCCGCTTGCGGCGGAGTCGGAGGACTTGCTGCCACCGCAGGCGGCCAGCGCGGTCGTGAGGCCCAACACCAGGGCGAGGTCGAAGATCTTCACACTCACAGATTCTGTCGGACTCGCGGACCTCGGACCCGGGCGCCTCGCCGCGAGGCGCCGGTTGCTGACGCCTCCTCACATGTGCCAAGGTCGCGACCTGCGCACTCGTCTGCGGGAGGTCGGCTGATGGCGAAGCCTCGAAAGCTCAAGTGGCTGGACGTCCCCGAGGACCACGACTACCCGGCGGCCGCCAATTATTTGTCGCTGGTACTGCCGGCAGACCTTGTTGCCGCGTCGATCGGTGGCCTGCGCACAGCACCGGACGAGTACCGCAAGGCCAAGGACATCCTGCGCGCCGCGGGGCTGAGGCTGCTGCCGCGCAGCAACCCGCACGTGGCCACCGACCTGGCGAAGGTCGCCAAAGGCCTGCCGCTGTCGCCGATCCTGCTGGTGCGCGGCGACGCCCGGATCCCGGCCCCGCTGCTCGTCGCCGACGGCTACCACCGGGTCTGCGCCAGCTTCCATCTGGACGAGAACACCGACATCCCGTGCCGGATCGCGGACCGGCCCGCGACGGCGCCGCCTGCCCCAGCCGCGGCGAAAACGGCGAAGCGCGCCCGGACGGGACCGCCCGCCAAGCGCGCAACGGCAGCACCGTCAGCGAATCGGGCCCCTGCAGCGCCGCCGGCGCCCCCGGCACCACGCGCTGAGCAGGTCGTGCCGGGTTGACGTTCAACACCCTGGCGCTGATCACCGCGGTCGCGCTCGTCGGACCGCTGCTCGCCCTGCCGGAGCGCCTGCACGTCCCGGTGGTGATCGGTGAGCTGGTCGCCGGGGTGGTGCTCGGGCCGACCGGCGTGCACCGGCTCAACGCCGGCGACTCGACATTCACGTTCCTGGCCGACATCGGCTTCGGGCTGGTCATGTTCGTGGCCGGCACTCACGTCCCGGTCCGCGACCCCTCGCTGCGCCCGGCGCTGAGGTCCGGGGCCGGCCGTGCGGTGCTCGTCGGCGCCGTCGCGGTCGCGGCCGGCATCGGGGTCTCGAAGGCCTTCGACACCGGCCATGCCGCGTTGTACGCCGTGCTGATGACGTCGTCCTCGGCCGCGCTGATCCTGCCGATCCTGGAAGGCGCCGGGGTCACCGGTCCGGTCGTGGTGAACCTGCTGCCGCAGGTGGCGATCGCGGACGCGGCCTGCATCGTGCTGCTCCCGCTGGCGATCGACCCACCACGCGCCGGACGCTCGGCAGTCGGCGCCCTGGCCGTGCTGGCGGCGGCTGCGGTCTGCTGGTTGCTGCTGCGCGAGGCGGAGAAGCGGGGTTGGCGCTCGGCGGCCCACGACGTCTCGAAGCAGCGCCACTTCGCCCTGGAGCTGCGGGTCAGCCTGCTGGCGCTGTTCGGACTGGCCGCGATCGCCACACAGACCCACGTCTCGATCATGCTGGCCGGGTTCGGGCTGGGAATCGCGGTGACCGCGGTGGGCGAGCCCCGACGGCTGGCCAAGCAGATGTTCGGCCTGACCGAGGGCTTCCTCGGGCCGGTGTTCTTCGTCTGGCTCGGGGCCTCGTTGGACCTGCGCGAGCTCGGGCACCACCCGTCGTTCATCCTGCTCGGCGCCGTGCTCGGGTTCGGGGCCGTCGGCACCCACCTGGTCCCGGCGTTGACCCACCAGCCGGTCGCCGCCGCGGCGCTGGCCTCGGCGCAACTCGGCGTACCCGTCGCGGCGGCCACTCTCGGCACCCAGCTGCACAAGCTCAACCCCGGCGAGCCAGCGGCGTTGATCCTGGGGGCGCTGGTCACGATCGCCGTTGCCTCGGCCTGCGGGGCGCTGCTGGCCCGCCGGTCGCCTGCCGCACCGGCACCGGCACCGGAGCCGGCGCCCACCGCTCCCGCGGCTCCTGCCGCATAGGCTGCCCGGCGTGAAGTTCACCGGACTCCCCACGGCGGCCCTGGACTTCTACGACGACCTCGAGGCCGACAACTCCAAATCGTTCTGGACGGCGCACAAGACCGTCTACGAGGAGTCGGTCCGCGCCCCGATGGAGGCGCTGGTCGCCGAGTTGGCTCCGGAGTTCGGCGAGGGCAAGTTGTTCCGGCCCTATCGCGACGTCCGGTTCGCCAAGGACAAGACGCCGTACAAGACCCACCAGGGCGCCTGGTTCGAGTCGTCCTCGGTCTACGTGCAGATCTCGGCGGCGGGCCTGTTCGTCGCGGCCGGCTACTGGCGCACCAGCACCGAGCAGGTGACCCGGATGCGCCGCGGCGTGGCCGACGACATCGTCGGCCCGCAGTTGGAGAAGGCGTTGCGGACCGCTCGCGGCAAGGGCTTCACGATCGGCGGGCAGCAGCTCACCCGGGTGCCCCCCGGTTTCGAGAAGGACCACCCGCGGGTCGATCTGCTGCGGCACAAGACGTTGGTGGCGTCGAAGGAACTCGGCTTCCCGGACTGGCTGGCCTCCCCGCGGACCCGCGCCGAGATCACGAAGCTGTGGCGGACCCTGGCGCCGCTGACCACCTGGCTGCACACGCACGTCGGACCGGCGTAGGCACCCCGGACACCGGGAAGGGGTGGGCCGGGCGGGCGGTCCACCCCTATTCCCCCGGTATCCGCTCAGCGGCGGCGGTCCGGGCCGGACTGCCAGTTGTTGTCGTGGTGGTTGTTGTCGAAGCGGCTGTTGTCGTGGCGGTCGTGGTTCCACCAACCGGAGACGTCGTCGCACTGCCGCCAGTGCGAGTCGCCGGCCTGCCAGTGCTGGGCGAAGCACCAGTCGTGGTGGTTCATCGTGGATGACGCGCTCTCGACGGTCGCCGCCGACGCGCTCGACATGCCTGCCGCCGCCACCGCACCGAAGGTGGCCAGCACTACTGCAACTCGACGCAGGTTCATTTTGGGAGGTCTGAATCGCCCCGGCTTTGATGGAGGCTCTGATGCTATGGGAGAATTGCATCGTGGCGCCTCCGAAGAAATATCCACCCGAGTTGCGTGAACGCGCTGTTCGATTGGTCTTTCAGATACGCAAGGAACGTGGCACCACCCAT
>DATASX010000111.1 GCA_036269075.1 Sporichthyaceae bacterium | reverse complement strand
CCGACCTCGGCCGGGACCCCACGCTCGATCACCTCGCGGAGCACGGTCAGTTCCATGGACTCGATCTGGGCGCGCAGGCGATGCAACTGCCGCAGCAGGTCCGAGACCTCAGACCCCGAACACGACCAGAGCTCGTTCTCGAGGTATTTCCGCGCAACGCTCAGTGCAGTCTCGAATTCCGAGACCGACCCGAGCACCGCGTTATCCATGACTCAATATTATTCGAGGCCACCGACAATTTCCGGCGAACCGGAAAACGAATCCGCACGAAAAGCGGGGCGCGGATCCAAGATTTGGCCGGTGTCCTGTCTCGGTGCGGGACCGCACAGCCACGTAAGCTGATCGGCGTCGGGCGGTGTTCTCCCGTTCGACCGAAGGCGCCCGATGTGGCTGTGCGGTAAGGGCCCCGCGCCGAGACAGGTGGCTAAAATCTTGCCCCCTGAGGCACATCCGCCGCGGCACGAATCGGGGCCGATCCGTTGCACCGCCACGCCGTCGCCGACCGCGCCGTCAGCGAGCGTTCCGAGACGATCTCCAACCTGCGGGGCGTTCTGCGCCGTTGTTGGTACAGGTACCTCCGCACCGCCGTTATCCGGCTCACGTCCGATGAGGTGCCCGTTATGGTGACGGAACTAAACTAAACTTGAAATCAATTCTTAGAGATCGAGAATGATCTTCGCCGACTTGGCCCGCGATACGCACAAACACATCGCCGTGTTGGACGCCCGAATTTCGGCCGACAGCACCGCGTCGCGATGCTCCGGCTCCCCGCCCAGTACCCCGGTCACGCAGGTTCCGCACACGCCCTGCGAGCAGGCCCACGGAACGTCGACGTCGTGTTCGGCGAGCACGTCGAGAATCTGTCGGTCGGCCGGGATGTGCAGGGTGACGTTGCGCCGCGCCAGCACGACGTCGAACGGCCGGCTGTCGGTGATGTCGAGCACCCCGCCGGAGAACGACTCCCGGTGCACCGCGTCCAGCGGCCACCCGAGGCCGACGGCGGAGGCACTGACCCAGTCCATGAATCCGCCAGGCCCGCAGACGTAGAGCGCCGCGCCCGCACCCGGTGCGCCCAGATGCTGGGCAGGCACCAGCGAACTGCGCCCCGGAGTTGCGTCCGGGTGAACCTGAACCACGCCCGCGAAGGGCATCCGCGCCAACTCGTCCCGGAACGGAACCGCCTGCGCATCCTGGGCACACACGTGCAGCGCGAACGGAACCCCCCGTTCCCAGAGGTGATGCGCCATCGACAGCAACGGCGTGATCCCGATGCCGCCGGCGACGAGCACGTACCGATCGGCCCCGGTCAGTTCGAAGTTGTTCCGGGGCGTGCTGATCGTGACCTCGGACCCGACGGTCAATGCCGCGTGCGCCTCGAGTGAGCCGCCGCGCCCGCTCGGCTCCGGCTTGATCGCGATCCGGTACTCGCCGGCGGGGGCGTTGCACAGCGAGTACTGCCGAACCCGGCCGCTCGGCAGGTGGATGTCGATGTGCGAGCCCGGGGTGAACAGCGGCAGCGGTTCCTCTACGCCTTCGAGCACGAACGTCGCGACCCCGGCGCCCCCGACCACCCGGGCCTCGACGACCCGGGCCTGCCGCGTCGTCGAGTACGCCGCCCGCGGGATGTCGATCGGTCCCGGCCCGCGGAACATCCCCCGCTCCGGGATCCCCTGCTTGCGGAAGATCCCGTCCGACAACTCCCACAGGTGGTGGTAGCGGTGGAAGGAGATGTGCGGCATCGCGTGGTGCATGCAGTGGTCGGTCTGCCCGAGCCAATAGACCTTGCCGACCAGGGTGCCGCGCACCTCCACCGTGCTCTGGAAGGGCGCTTCCTGCCAGGTCGACTCCTCCGGGTGCTGGATGTGCGCGAACACGTAGACCAGCACGGTGAAGGCCATCCAGTGCGGGAGCAGCCACACCTCGAAAAACGCGAGCCGGTACGGCGAGGCCAGGAAACCGATGTAGACGCCCAGATAGATCGCCAGCATCGCGACGAACATCGCCCGTTCCCGCACGCAGCGGGTGGACCACAGCTTGAGGATGTACCAGACGGCCCAGATCCATTCCGGCCCGGCGAACACCAACGGCAGTAACGCCTTCGGCGCATGGACGAACCAGACGTCGGGGTCGCGCCTCTTGTCACCGACCCAGCGGTGGTGCTCCATGTGCAGGGTCCGGTAGATCGTGGTCGAGATGCCCGGCACCAGAAGGGTTCCGGAGATCGTCCCGGTCGCGTCGTTGACCCGCGCGCTGCCCGACGCCGACCCGTGCACCGCGTCGTGCAGCGGCGTGAAGCTCACGTACATTGCGAACTGATTCAGGATCAGCATCGCGATCAGCGGCACATGCCCGGTGGCCCAACCCCACGTGGTCAGCCCGAAGACGCCGTATGCGATGCCGACCAGGGTCAGATGCGGCCAGGACACCACCGGCTTTCGAGCCAGGGCCGCGTAGCGCGGGTCCTGTACCACCTGGGCGAGGACCTGACGGACCGACGGGTTTGCGGTGATGGTCATCCGACGCTCCTACCGGACGGTCGCGACGACCAAATCTACCTGCTCAAATCCCCATTCGGGCAGATCAGCGCGGAGCCATCCGGATCGCACCGTCCAGCCGGATCGTCTCGCCGTTCAGCATCGGGTTCTCGACGATGTGCGTCACCAGTGCCGCGAACTCGGCCGGGTCGCCCAGCCGTGACGGATGCGGGACCTGGGTCTCCAGCGACGCGATGGCCTCGTCCGACAACGTCTCGAACAGCGGCGTGCGGAACAGCCCCGGCGCGATCGTCACCACCCGGATCTTCACACCGGACAGGTCCCGCGCGATCGGCAGCGTCATCCCGACGATGCCGCCCTTCGACGCCGAGTAGGCGGCCTGCCCGATCTGCCCGTCGAAGGCCGCCACCGAGGCGGTGTTGACGATCGCGCCCCGCTCGCCGTCGATCTCCTCGGCCGCCGCGATCCGCGCCGCGGCCAACCGGATGACGTTGAACGATCCGATCAGGTTGACGGTCACGATCCGCGTGAACGCCTCCAACGACGCCGGCCCGTTCTTGCCGACGGTGCGCTCGGCGATCCCGATCCCCGCGCAGTTGACGGCAATCCGCAGCTGGCCCAACCCGTCGGCGGCCGCGACCGCGGCAGCCACCGAGTCGGCGTCGGTCACGTCGCCAGGCGCGAACACCGCCCGCTCGCCGAGTTCCTCGGCCACCGCCTTGCCGGCCGACGAGGGCAGGTCGACGATCACCACACCGGCACCGGCAGCGTGCAATGCCTGCACGGTCGCCAGCCCGAGGCCGGACGCCCCGCCGGTCACCAGTGCCACGCTCCCCGGAATCCGCATCGCTGTTCCTCCTCGTCGGCTCGGACGTCGTGTCCGAACAGCCGGCCCAGCCTGTCACGGACGCCGCCGAGGCGCTCACCTCGGGTGGCCGCACCCACCGGTCGACACCGGTGATGGAATGACGTCGTGATCGAGAAGGAGTCCTTGCAGCCCACCGACGACCCGAGCATGGGAGTGCGCACCTTCTCCCCTGACGACATCGTGCAGACCTGGGCGCAGGCTGCCGCCAACCCGCGACCGCCGCTGGTGGTGGTCGAACCGCTCGAGCGGTTCCTCGACGCCGCCGGCCTCGGCGCCGGCCCGGTCGGACTGACCCGCATCGGCGAGGGCGCCTCGAACGTCACCTGTCTGCTCGAGCGCGACGGCCTGCAAGCTGTCTTGCGCCGGCCCCCGCGCGGGCCGCTGCCGCCCTCGGCCCACGACGTGCTGCGCGAAGCCACCGTGCTGCGCGCGCTGGCGGGCCGGGCGCGCGTGCCGGCGGTACAGACCGTGTGCATCGACGAGACCGTGATCGGCGCGCCGTTCTACGTCATGGACCACGTCGACGGGGTCGTCATGACCAGTGAGATCCCGCCGGTCCTCGACGAGCCGACGCAGCGCCACGCGATCGGCGACCAGTTGCTCGACACCCTCACCGAGATCCACGGCGTCGACTGGGAGGCTGCCGGACTGTCCGGCTACGGCAAGCCGACCGGGTACCTCGAGCGCCAGTTGCGCCGGTTCCTCGGACTGTGGGAGCACAACGCCACCCGCGAGATTCCGGCCGTGCAGCGGGTTGCGGCGTGGCTGGGCAAGAACCTGCCGGAGTCCGGCCCGGGCACCGTGGTCCACGGCGACTTCCGCCTCGGCAACGTGATCGCCGCCCACGAGGCCCCGGCCCGCATCCTGGCCGTCTTCGACTGGGAAATGTCGACGATCGGCGATCCGTTGGCCGATGTCGGCTACCTGTGCGAGACGTGGTGCGACGCCGACGACCCCGGCCCGCGGCCCATGGAACTGTCCCCGGTCACCCGGCGACCCGGTTTCCCGCGGCGCGAGGAACTCGGCGCGCTCTACGCAGACCGGACCGGACGTTCGATCGCGGATCTGCGGTGGTACCGCGTCCTGGCTCTGTGGAAGGCGGTCGTGTTCATGGAGGGCAACTATAAACGCGCGATCAGCGGATCGACCGACGACCCGTACCTGGCCTCGTTCGGGCATAACGTCGTCGAGCTGGCAGAACTGGCCGAGGCGCTGACCCGTGGCGCGTGAGGTGGGGCCGCGCGGGCTGCTGATCGACTGGGGCGGGGTGCTCACCCACAACCTGTTCGCCTCGTTCGACCACTACTGCGTCGGCCTGGGCCTGGAACCGGGAACGGTCGACCGCACGATCCGGTCCGATCCGCGGGCCCGCACCCTGGTATTCGACCTGGAGTGCGGCCGCATCTCGGTGGCGGCGTTCGAGACTGAGTTCGCCGAGACCCTCGGTGTCGAACCGACGGGTCTGATCGACGCCCTCTTCGAGGGTGCGCAGGCCGACAACGCCATGCACGACGCGGTTGTGACGCTGCGTCAGGCTGGGTTCCGCACCGGGCTGCTGTCGAACTCGTGGGGCGCCGACCGCTACGACCGGTCCCGCTGGGCCGACATGTTCGACGTGCTGGTGATCTCCGGCGAGCACCAGGTCCGCAAGCCGGAGAAGCGGATCTACGAGATCGCCGTTGACCGCATGGCCCTGCCCGCGAGCGAACTGGTCTTCGTCGACGACATCGGCGGGAACCTCAAACCGGCCCGCGAGTTGGGCATGACCACCGTCCAGCACCTGGAGGCGAGCCAGACGATCGCCGAACTGGAGAAGCTGTTCGGGTGCAGCCTGACGGGCTGACCCCGTCAGGCCCGGCGTTTCCGGACGCCGGAGGCTCGTGGCCGCCCGGGCGGCTCCGGCGGCAGGTGGGTGGCCAACCCGCGGATCACGACGTCCAGACCGAACTCGAATCTCTCGTCCCCGTTCTCGGCCTGCGGGGAGGACATCCGCGCCTGCCAGAGGCTCGCCTCGTAGGTGGCCGCGGTGACGAACTGACCGATCAGGTCGGCGGCGTAGCCGACCACCCGGTTCGGCAACCCGGCGCCGTGCAG
The DNA here is from genome assembly GCA_036269075.1 of Sporichthyaceae bacterium. Lineage (NCBI taxonomy): Bacteria > Bacillati > Actinomycetota > Actinomycetes > Sporichthyales > Sporichthyaceae > Sporichthyaceae bacterium. The sequence continues at coordinate 32,492 of DATASX010000111.1, read as the reverse complement.
GACCGCGAGCATCCCCTCCATTCCACGCATCGCGTTGGGCCCGGTGGGTACGGTGCCCAGGTTCACCTTGGCCAGGTCGCGGTGGGCCAGCAATGCGGTGCGCCATCGCCTCGGGAACGTCTTGACCGCCTCGGTCCAGTGGGCGTCGGGCACCGACAGGTCGATCTCGCCGACCACCCGGTCGAAGACCAGCGCGAGCAGTTCGTCCTTGTCCGCCACGTGCGCGTAGAGCGAGGCCACCCCGGTGCCGAGCTCCTGCCCGACCCGACGCATGGTCGCCGCGTCGACACCTTCGGCGTCGACGACCCGTAGCGCAGCCGCGACCACCGCCTCCTGGCTCAGTCGCACCCGACGCGCCCGAACATTGTGCGTTTGCACGAACGCCGTTCGCCGGACCGCTCAGACACGACGCACCGTCGGCAGCACCGGCTCGACGGTGCGTTCGCGGGCGCAGCCGCTCATCACCCCGGCCCCGTAAGCAATGTCCTCGGCCAGGTGCCCGAGCACGTGGGTGATCGGACCGGCAGCCCGATCCCGGGCCGCCCACCACGACGCGACCGGCTCGGCCAGCACCAGCGCGAGCAACCCAGCCGGTATCCGCCCCAGCCGGACCTTGCGCACCACGGCAACGGCCAGCACCGGGCCCAGGAATCGCACCGCCCACGCGCCGCCGTTGCACCAGGCCGCCTGCGCCCGGCGGGCGACCACCACCGGCGCCGTGCGGCGCGGCAGCCCCAGCCGGCCGCGCCGGCGCCACTCCGCCACAACTCCGCCGGCCAACGCGGCCGCGGCGACCCGAGGCCGACCGGCCAGCAGCGCCACCGTGCCCGTGCCGGTCCACGGCTCGACCACCAGCGGTGTCAGCCGCCCCGGGTGACGCCTCGTCAGATGCGCGGCCGAGCGGCCGTACCGGTAGCGCCGGCCCAGCAGGCCGGACCAGGTCCACGGCTCGACGTGCTCCACCGCCACGCTCGGGTCGTAGCGGACGACGTGTCCGGCGTCGTGCAGGCGCCACACCAGGTCGACGTCCTCCCCGACCCGCAGCGCCTCGTCGAACCCGGCGCCCAAGCAGCTCCGGCGGACCACCAGCACCGTGCTCGGCAGGTAGGTGACGTGGCTGTCGGGCCGGACCGCAGCGGGGCGAGCGCCGAGGTCGAGCGCGCTGCGACCCGCGGCGTAACCGGTGGTCCGGGCCGTCGTGCGCACGATCCGGATGCGCGGCGCCGCCGCCGCGACGGCCGGATCGGCCAGGTGCCCGGCCAGGGCGGCCAACACCTCCGGGCCTGCCGCCGCGTCGCTGTCGACGAAGGCCACAAACTCCGCATCGGTGGCGGCCAACCCGGTGTTGCGCGCGGCGCCGGGCCCACCGTTGCTCCCCCGCCGGATCAGCGCGGCCCCGTGGCGCGCAACCACGTCGGTCGGCGGCTGCGGCGAGGCGTCATCGACCACCAGGACCGGGAACACTCGACCGAGCGCAGTCAGGCACCGGTCCAGGAGATCGGGACGGCCGTACGCCGGGACGATCACCACCAGGTCCGGTTCCGCCGCAGCGGGCGGCTGCGGATGGGCCAATCCGGCATCGGTCAGCCGGCGCGCGAGCACGCCGCCGGCGGCCGATCGCACCTGACCGGACTCCAGTTCCGCGAACGCATCCAGGCCGCGCCCGCTGAGCCGAAGCATCCGCGACGGCGTTCCGCCGACCAGCACGTCGGCGGCGGGGCGCCGCAGGGTCGGGTCGAACTCGATCCCGAACCCGACCGGCAGACCGCCGGCCGCCGGCTCGCTCACAGTACTTGTCGTTCGGTTGTGCTCCTCGCTCGTTCCTCGCTCGTCGCAGTCGCTCACAGTGCTTGCCGTTCGCTTGTGCTCCTCGCTCGTTCCTCGCTCGTCGCAGTCGCTCACAGTGCTTGCCGTTCGCTTGTGCTCCTCGCTCGTTCCTCGCTCGTCGCAGTCGCTCACAGAGCAAGGCCGCCGTCGACCGGCACCACTGCCCCGGTGATACCCCCGGCCTGCGGACCGGCCAGGAACACCAGCATCGCGGCGATCTCGGCCGGCTCCAGCAATCGACCGAGCGGCGCCTGTCGGGCGAACTCCTCGGGGCCGGCCAGCCTGTACAGGTCGGCGGATGCGGCCAGCATCGCGGTATCGGTGGACCCGGGGCTGACGGCGTTCGCGGTCACCCCAGTCCCGGCCAACTCGACCGCCAGGGCGCGGACGAACCCGGCCACCCCGGCCTTGGCCGCGCAGTAGGCCGCCAGGTGCGGCAGCCCGCGGGTGGCGGCCGCCGAGGCCACCGCCAGGAAACGACCCGACCTGGGCTCCGGCCGACGCAGCAGCGCGGGCACCGCGGCCCGCCCCAGGTTCAGCACCCCGCCCAGGTCGACGTCCAGCACGGCACGTTCGGCCTCGGGCGCGAACTCCCAGTGCGGCACCCCGCCGGCGATCACCCCGGCGCATGTGATCGCGGCGTCCAGGCCGCCCCAGTGTCGTTCGGCCGCCGCGACGGCGTCGGCCAGCGCCCCGGGATCTCGGACGTCCGCGACGTACGACTGCACCGCACCGCCCGCGGCGGCCACCACCGCGGCCAGGTCGGCCACGGTGGCCATCGGATAGCCGACGGCCGGGTCGGGCGCGCACGAGTCGACCGCGAGCACCGCCCAACCCGAGCGAGCCAGAGCACCGACGGTGGCCGCGCCGATCCCGCGGCCTGCCCCGGTCACCAACGCCACCGACTGACGGAGAGTCATACTGCCCCGATCGTTGCCAAGTGCACCCGGAATTAGGTCTATTTGCACGTCTGAAGGCTCTTTCGGACGACCTACTCCCGGTTGCATTGGCAACTCAGCCCCACCAATCGGTCACGGCCGCCGTCAGGTCGCCGATCAAGCGACTCAGCAGCACGGCTCCGGACAGTTCGTCGGCATCCCGCGGGTCGCCGAGCACGCCGCTCGCGGTGACCGCGCGCAATCCGTTGGCCCGCAGCACGGGCAGGATCTCGGCCAACGGGCGGGTGTCGCCGGGCACCGCGGCGGCCAGGTCGACCCGGTTCGGGTCCAGCGCCAGCGCCAGCGAGGTCTCGGTCCGCCCGGCGTGCGCGTCGCCGTCCCAGCGCGGCTCGAAGGCACGCACGTCGCGGCCCTCCTCCCGCAGCCGCGCCACCGCGGCGCGCAACGGCTCGGCGTTGCCACCGTGACCGGAAACCACCACGATCCGCGGGAACGTCGTCGCTGCCGACCGGCCGAGTTCGACCAGCACCGACTCCAACGCCTCCCGCCCGATCGAGATCGTGCCGGGGAAGTCCGCGTGCTCACCGCTGGACCCGTACGGCAGCATCGGGGCGATCAGCACGCCAGGGCGGCGATCGGCCAACCCGCGGCACAACGCGGTGGCGACGTCGGAATCCACCGACAGCGGTAAGTGGTGGCCGTGCTGTTCGGTCGATCCGATGGGAACGGCCAGCACAAGCTCGGGACCGACGGCCGCCTCGACCTGAGGCCACGTCAGATCCGCGAGGTCGCGCATCACCGCAGCTCGCTCCTCGAGAGGTCGCGCCGGCCCGATCCCCCGGAGCGTACCCAGCGGGACCGGCCCGGAACCCGTGGCACGGCCGTGGAGTGGATACTGGGCCCGCCCGATCAGGAGGAGGCACGCCCATGCCGGGTCCGTTGCACGGTCTGCGAGTGGTGGAACTCGGCGGGATCGGCCCCGGGCCGCATGCCGCGATGCTGCTGGCCGACGTCGGCGCCGACGTGGTGCGGGTGGAGCGGCCCAGCGGTGGCTTGCAGGTCCTGCCGCCCGGCGCCCGGAACTGGATGCTGCGGGGTATCTCGGTGGTCTCGGCGGACCTGAAGACCGACGAGGGCCGCGCGGCGCTGAACGAGTTGCTCTCGGCGACCGACGTGGTCATCGAGGGGTACCGGCCGGGCGTGGCCGAGCGGCTGGGCATCGGACCTGACGACGCGTCAGCGCTGAACCCGCGGCTGATCTACGCCCGGATGACCGGCTGGGGTCAGGGCGGTCCGTTGGCGCAGCGGGCCGGGCACGACATCAACTACATCGGCCTGACCGGCGGGCTCAACGCCTTCCGCTCCGCCGACGGCCGGCCGGTGCCGCCGATCAACATGTTCGGGGACTTCGGCGGCGGCTCGCTGTACCTGGTGCTGGGCATCCTGGCGGCGCTGTTCGAGCGCGGGATCTCCGGCCGCGGCCAGGTCGTCGACGGCGCGATCGTCGACGGGACCGCATCGTTGCTGCAGATGGTCTGGGGCCTGCGCGCGGTGGGGATCTGGAGCGACGCCCCGGGCACCAACCTGCTGGACGGCGGCGCCCCGTTCTACGACACCTACGAGTGCTCCGACGGCCGGTTCGTCGCCGTGGGCGCGTTGGAGCCGCAGTTCTACGCGGCGCTGCTGGCCGGTCTGGGGCTGGACGCGGCCGACCTGCCGCGCCAGCACGACGCCTCCGGCTGGCCGGCCCTGCGCAAGCAGTTCACCGAGTTGTTCGCCTCGCGTACCCGCGACGAGTGGGCCGCGCACTTCGTCGACACCGACGCCTGCGTGAGCCCGGTCCTGGCCTTCGACGAGGTGGCGCAGCACCCGCACGTGCGCGAGCGCGGCACCCTCGTCGAGGTCGACGGCGTGGTGCAATCCGCGCCCGCGCCCCGGTTCTCCCGGTCCGATCCGGGCGTGCCCGCGGCCCCGGCCGCGGCGCCGACCCCGCTGGCCGACGTCCTCGCTCGCTGGACCGCGAACTGACGGCGGATCAGGAGTCGGCGGTGACGCCTTCGCTGGGGTAGGACGCACTCGCCGGGTGCCAGTTCGTGTTGCTCTGCGGCAGCCAGACCCACAGCTTCGAGCCGCCGCTGGCCAGCTTGCACACCCAGGTCGCGCCGGTGGAGTCGACCACGGTGGCCCCGAGCCCGGCTGCGGCATAGGCGTCGGAGCTCTGGACGATCCCGTTCCACTGCCAGCGGGAGCCGTCCGCACTCAACGCGCACAACACCTCGACGCTGCCGTGCCGCCCGACGTAGGTGCCGGTGCTACCGGGCAGACAGGTCTGCACGGGTTGGCGGACGGGTCCGGGTGCCACGGGCACCGCCGTGGGCACGGTGGCAGGCACGTCGTCGGCCGCCCTGGCCGGTTGAGAACCGTGCATCGCGGCGGCCGCGATCGAGACCGCCGCACCGACAACACCGAGGAAGATCAGCAACCTGGTCACGTTGGGCCGATTCCGCACGTCGCTCTCCTTGATCCGCTCGCCACCTTTTGACGTCGGCCGGGCTCGTTGCGGTCCAAGCACTGCTCCATCGGAGTGAGATTCGATATCAATGGCCGATGCCGGGTCACCCGAACGGAGGAGTGCGGACGGTCCTGGCCGTCGCTGTGGCGCTCACGACGCTGGTCGCGTGCGCCAGTTCCTACACCGCCGGATCGCGGGCACTGCCCGCGCAGACGCCGGCCGCCGTGCCCGCGCACGCCGACCCGGTGTCCGGGCCGGCCGTGAGCGGTCGGGTGGTCGACGAGTCCGGCAGGGCCGTGGGCGGGGCGGTGGTCGTGGTCGCCGTCGCGCTGTCCGGGATGGAGCAGTTCGCCAAAGGGTTCGCCGCCCTGGCCTCCGCCGGGATCCTGTGCGCCGTCGGGGTTTGCTCGGGCCCGTCGAAACAGGGCTACAGCGCCGCCGACGGCACTTTCGCCGTGGCCGTGCCCGGCCCGAACGCCGACAAGGACAACTACTACCTGGCGGTGGCGACCCCGCGCGGCGGCGGTCAGGTAGGTAACCGGCTGACCTTGCCGGCCACCTCGGTCGCCGGCGCGACGGTGGGCGATGTCCTGCTGGTCTCCGGCGGGCCGACCGTGACGTCCAAGGGCGGCCGCGACCACCTGACTCCCCCGCAGCTGCCGGGCCGGGTGCACCCGGGCGCCACGACGGTCACCGCCACCGGCGAGCCGGTCCAGACCAACTCCTTGGACGTCAGCGGCGGTTACGACCCTCGGGTGCTGGAGGACCAAGCGTTCACGCTGCGCAGCATCCAGTCGGGAACCGACGCCGGGCACCCGGCGCTGTTCAGCAGCAGCCTGCCGGTGCAGGGCCACTCGGTGCCGCCCAGCCGCGGAGCGGCGTGCGAGCTGGCGGGCCCGACCGGCAAACCCGTGCCGCAGCAGCCGTGCCCACTCACCGACGGGACGTTCACCCGGACGTTCTTCACCCCGGACTACGGGCCCGGATGCCCGAACCAGTCCTGCCTGCGCAACGGCGCCAACCCGTACCCGTTCCTCGACGTCCGGTTGTCGAGCGCCGTTCGGGCGAACCTGATCGTGGTCCGCGGCTGCATCAGCGAGTGCACGGTGAGCATCAGCAGCGACGGCCGGACCTTCCAGCAGGTCGGCTCGCAACCGTTCGGCGCCGCCGACTCGATCCTGGTGCAGGTGCTGACCGCCCGGCCGGTGCGGGCGGTCCGCCTGAGCGGACCGTTCCCGCAACGGCTGATCCAGGTCAGCGTGTTCGCGACCGGCTGACGCCCGGAGTCACCGCGGCTCGGGGATCTCTGCGGCGGTCGCGCTCGGCGAGGCCGTGGCCGTCGGCGTTGGGGCCAAAGGCGTCGGCGTGGCCGTCTTCTTGGTCGACTTCTTGGTGGCGGTCGGGGTCGGCGAGGCGGACTCCGACGGCTCCGCCGAGGACGTCACCGGACCGAACGACGGCGGTGTGGTGACCGGGACGTCGAGCACCGCCGTCCTCAGCGAGTCGATCGCGCCGGCCAGGCTCTGGACGTGGTCCTTGAGCGCGTCGGCGACGGCCGAGGCCTGGATCGCGCCGCCGGTGATGTCCGAGAAGAACTGCCCGGCCGCGCTGCGATAGGCGTCGAGGTCGGCCAGCGCGGCGGACTTGCCCGAGCTGTCCTTGGCGGCGTCGGCCTTCGCGTAGGAGACGAAGTCGTCGATGTGCTTGCGCCACGTCTGCAGGAACTTGCTCTGGTTGGCGCTTCCGGCGACCTGTCCGATCTGGGTGGCCAGGTCCTGCGAGTTGGTGTCCAGTGCGTCGCCGGCCGCCTGGAACGCCGGCGAGTCGGTCGCCCCACTGGTGCTGTAGGCGGTGAACACCGCGACCCCGGCCAGGTACACGTGGCTGGTGAGCAGGCCGGTGAGCGTCGACCGCAGGACCGAGGCCTTCGAGGCCGTCTCGCCGGGGAGGTTGGCCGACTTCGCGATCCCGCTCGCCAGGTAGGCCGCTGAGTCGTCCATGTGGCCGGCGGCGGTCTTCAGCAGCTTGAACGCGTCGGTCGAACCGGCGGCCAGGCCGTCGATCGCCGCGGTCAGCGACGAGATGTGCACGGTGAACGACTGCGCGACCAGGGTCGAGGACAGGTGATCGTTGCTGATCTTGTTGAAGAACTCGCCCGCGGACCGCGCGTAACCGGCGAGGCTGCGCTGCGCCGCGGTCTTCGCCGACGTGGCCGCGGTGCCCGCCTTCGCCGCCTTGGCGTAGGTGACGAAGTCGGTGTCGTGCTGCCGCCAGGACTGCAGGAACGTGTCCTTGTCGTTGGGCGCGACGGTGCCGATCAAGGTGGCCACGTCGTTCGCGTTCGCGTCGAGCGCGTTCGAGGCCTTCGTGGTCGCCTCGGCGTCCGGGCCGAAGTGGTACATCGTGGCCACGGCCAACCCGGCCAGGTAGGTGTGCTCGGTCAGCAGGTAGCTGAGCTTGGCGCGCAGGCCCGCGGCGGCGGAGTCCGGGTCCCCGGCGATCGCGGCGGACTTGGGAGTCGGTGCAGGCGAGGCGGTGGGCGAGTCGGCCTTCGCGATCCCGGCGGCCAGGGTGGCGGCGATGTCCGGCATGTGCTGCGCGGCCGTGCGGATGTCCGCGTACGGGTCGCCCGTTCCCATCGACTGCTGCGCCGAGGCGGTTGGGGTCGGCGCGGGAGCGGATCCGGACGAGGAGTGCTTGCTCCCGCAGGCGGCGAGACCGCTGGTCAGGACCGCGACAAGCGATCCGACGGCGATCGTTCGGCGTGCCACATTCGGCATCTGTGGTCCTCTCGGATCGGGTGCCGGCATTCGATCATGACGAGTACCCCAATCCGGTATGGGAACCGGCCCGAGACCGAATCGATACCGGTGATCACGGCCACGTCAGGGTGGACCGCTCACGCCGGCTCCTTCACTCGCCGGGACGGGTGCGAGGGCCTGCAGTTGTCCCGTTCCGACAAGGACTTGGTCGGTGGGGCCGACTAGGGTCGGTCGGCAGGGCGGACAACCGCCCGACCGGCTTGACAGCGTGAGGAGTTTGGTCGTGACCGACACCAGGATCGCCGCCGCAACCGCCGCGGCGGCCAGCCCCATCGAGACCGCCGGTGCAGCGTGGATGCTCCATCCCGAGCAGTTCGAGGCCACCCTCGGCGCAGGCTACGACCATCCGTTCGCCGGTCACTTCGCCGGCCGCGGCGGGATGCTCGGCGAAGCCCCGACCGAGGTCGTCGCATCCGTGCTGTACCACTTCCCCGTCGAGGTCACGACCCTGTTCTGGGAGTCGGGCAAGCCGGTGCACGGCGGGACCGGCGGCGCGGACCTCTACAACCAGCAGGCCGCCGAGTGGGCCTCGCGCCACCTGGCCGGCCTGGCGGGCCTCGACCGTTTCACCGAGCTCGGCGAGAAGATCATCGCCGCGGCGCCCCGCTCCGGCATGCCGATCTTCGCGGGCTGGGCCGCGAAGCCCCGTTCGTCCGAGCAGGCCGGACACGCATTCCAGGTGCTGCTCATCCTGCGCGAGCTGCGCGGTGGCATCCACATGGCCGCGCTGGCGCTGTCCGGCATCTCGCCCAAGGAAGCCCACCTGCTCAACAACCCGGGCAACTGTCCGAACCGCCCCGGCGGGGGTGCCGACTACGCCGGGCTGTTCGGCTTCAGCGAGCCGTGGCCGGACGTCTCGCACCTGAAGGCGGTCCGCGAGGAGGTCGAGGAGACGACCAGCAGCCGCATGGCTGCCGTGGTGGCCTCCGCGCTGAGCGCAGATGAGGCCGAGGAGTTCGCGAACCTGGCCAAGGCGATCAACGCCAAGCTCTGCGGCTGAGATCTGGCGCTTTCGGGGTGGCCGTCGACGCAGCCGACGTCACACGGCCACTCCGAGGCAGTCGCGCATGCGGATCAGGCCGTCGCGCATCCGCGTCTTGACGGTGCCCAGCGGGAGCTCGAGGTGCTCGGCGACCTCGCGATAGCTCAGGCCCTGGTAGTAGGCCAACGTGACCGATTCCCGTTGCAGGTCGGTGAGCGAGGACAGGCACTCGCGCACGGCCTCCTGGTCCAACCGGTTCTCCACGGACTCGGCAACCGAGTCGTAGGCCGGCTCGACATCGCGGCTACCGAAGCGGTGGTGCCGGTCGGCGGTGGCCTGCTCGGAGCGCACCCGGTCGACCGCCCGCCGGTGCGCCATCGTCATCATCCAAGCGGTCCCCGAGCCCTGGGTCTCGTCGAACCGGGCCGCGGTGCGCCAGACGGCGAGCAGCACCTCCTGGGCGACCTCCTCGGACTGCGCCGGGTCGCGCAGCACGCGCCGGATCAGGCCGTATACGGGTGCGGACATACGCTCGAAGACGGCGGCAAATGCATCCTGGTCGCCCTTGGCGACCGCCTGCAGCAGATCCTCCAGGCGCGCCGGCCGGCCGGGGTCCGCGTCGGTCAGCGCCACACGGAGGTGACCCGACCTGCGGTTCATCTGCTCCTCCGAGCCTGCGACGCGGTTCTGTTGAGGGTATCTCCGTAGCTCACCCGACGGGGGGTCGCGCACATCACGCCCGGACTGCGGCCCGACCCGCGGCGTCGCGAGGGAGCAGCACTGCGTGCACCGTCGCTGTCACCGGTACTGCCACGCCCACCAGCCCCGCCCGACGCACGATCTCGCCGTGCAGGAACTCCAGCTCACTCGGCCGCCCATGGACCAGGTCCTCGTGCAGCGAGCTGCGCATCCCGCCGTCGATGTGGTCCAGCAACGCCAGCGTGGTCGCCTCGTAGTCCGCCGGCAGCTTGACGCCCTCGGCCCGCGCAACGGCGGCGCCCTCGGTCACCAAACCGTGCAGCAGTCGGCGGCCGGAGTCGGACGACCGCACGTCGCCGATCGGGTGCCCACTGGCCGCGGTCGCCCCGGCCAGGCCGCAGATGAACGCGAACTTCGACCAGAGCAGGACCCGCACGTCCGCAGAGATCTCGACGTCGATGCCGGCCGGGGCGGTGGCCGCGGCGAACTCCTCCAGCCGGGCGCTGCGGCCGCCGACCATCTCCCCCAGCCCGACCCCGGCCAATGGCGAGTGGTGTTCGAGCACCCCCGGCTCGCGGAGGTGGCAGGAGATGTAGACGGCGCCGCCCACGGTGCGATCGGCACCGATCGCGGCGGCGACCCGCTCGCTGGGCCCGGGACCGCCGTTCTGCAGCACAGCGGTCCAACCGGCCTTGCCGAGCATCGTCTCCAGCGCGGGCATCGCGGCGTCGATCGCGTGTCCTTTGACAGCCAGCAGCGTGACGTCGCACTCGCCGATCTTGGCGGCGTCGTCGGTGACCTCGACCGGCATCTCCAGATCGCCACGCGGGCTGCGGATCTTGATGCCGTTGGTCCGCAACGCGGCAAGGCTCGCCCCGCGCGCCAGAAATGCCACGTCATGACCGGCCGCGGCGTACCTGGCACCGAAATACCCGCCGACCCCGCCGGCTCCGATCACGCCGATCCGCACCCGATGGACATTAGTCGACGGTGGGGGCCACGCCCGGGGCGTGTGCCTCAGCGGGCGCCGACGGCGACCGATCGTGCCCGCCGCACCGAACCGGCGGCCGCGGTCGTCCCGTGCCGCGACGGCGGCGGGGCCACGGCCAAGGGCGGTGCGCTGCCGGCCGGCAGCGAGTGCACGTCGGCCCGGCCGGTGTGCGGCGCGGGCTTGTCCTCGCTCGCACCGAGCACCCAGGTGCCGACCCCGACCGCGAGCACGGTCAGCCCGACCGCGAGGACCCGACCGCGCGGCCACGAGCCGGATCGCGGCGCCGCGTGGGCGCCGTGCCGGATGCCGGACGAGGGGTCGGAAGCTGCCATGGCTCGGCCAGTGAACTGCTCCGGTATGTCGTCCGCGGCCGAAATGCCGGACCTTCGAATCGGCGATACCGATGCTGTGCCGATCCTTTGCCTCGCCCGTCGTCCGCTGCCCACCGATGTCCGAAATGTCCCTGGGTAGGTTGAGTGCACCGAGGAGTCCAGCCGTCGCTCGCCCGCGCGGGCCCGGGAGCAGGAGACGCACACATGAGCATCCGGATCGGGTACAAGGCCTCGGCCGAGCAGTTCGGGCCGCGGGACCTGGTGGAGTTCGGCGTCGCCGCCGAGCAGCACGGCTTCGACAGTGCCGTGGTCAGCGACCACTTCCAGCCGTGGCGGCACAACGGCGGGCACGCGCCTTTCTCGATCTCCTGGATGACCGCGGTCGGCGAGCGCACCGAGCGCATCACGCTGGGGACCTCGGTGCTCACCGCGACGTTCCGCTACAACCCGGCAGTGATCGCGCAGGCATTCGCCACGATGGGCTGCCTGTACCCGGACCGGATCATGCTCGGCCTGGGCACCGGCGAGGCGCTGAACGACGTGGCCGTCACGGGTATGGAGTGGCCGGAGTTCAAGGAGCGCTTCGCCCGGATGCGTGAGGCCATCGACCTGATGCGCCGGTTGTGGACCGAGGACCACGTCGACCACGACGGCGAGTACTACAAGACCGTGGGCGCGACGATCTACGACAAGCCTGCCAGGCCGGTCCCGGTCTACGTCGCTGCGGGCGGCCCGGTCGTGGCCCGATACGCCGGTCGCGTCGGCGACGGCTTCATCTGCACCTCGGGCAAGGGCATGAAGCTGTACCAGGAGGAGTTGGTACCGGCGTTGACCGAGGGCCTGGAGAAGGCCGGGCGCACCCCCGAGTCGTTGGACCGGATGATCGAGGTCAAGCTCTCCTACGACCACGACGCCGACTTCGCGCTGCACGCGACCCGCTTCTGGGCGCCGCTGTCGCTGACCGCCGAGCAGAAGCACAGTGTGCACAGCTCGCAGGAGATGGAGCGCCTGGCCGACGAGCTGCCCATCGAGCAGGTGGCCAAGCGCTGGATCGTCGCGGCCAAACCCGACGAGGTGCTCGAGGGCCTCAAGCCCTACATCGACGCGGGCTTCACCAACTTGGTCTTCCACGCCCCGGGCGCGGACCAGGTTCGCTTCATGGATCAGTTCGCCGCGGACGTCATGCCCGCGCTCCGCGCCCTGTCCTGACCCCGGGTACCGCATCTCCTGGCGCGTCGCGCGCCCTTCCCCGTCGCGGAAGGGCGCGCCACACGCCAGGAGATGGGAGTTGTCGTCGGCGTCGGGTAGTCCGGCATCGAGGCGCCATCCGCGATCGCCGTGAATTCGCCGTCGAAGCCGTCCGGGCCGGCCGTCCTCAAGGTGAAGATGACCAGCACGCCGTCGCGTCCACCGACGGTGCGGAATTTGTGCGCGTCGATGTGGCAGAAGGTCGGTGGAGGCTGCCGGCCCTCGGGCACGGCACCGGGTTCCAGCAGCGAGCCCAGCGGTTTCGGCGCGACGTTTTCGGCCGGCCGGTGAGCGTCCACCCGTCCGACTACGAAGGCCGGAAACGGTCCGATCGAGCAGTCGATGGAGATACCGGGGATCGGGCGATGGAGGCGCTCGCGGTGCTTCCGGGAGCCGCCTGCTCATTTGATGAGGTCCCCCACGGCCGCCTCCAGAGCAGTCGGCGACAGCGTGGGCGACCACGCGCAGTAGGGCTGCTCCGGTAAGCCGCAGGCCGTGCCGTAGACGTCGCGGTTTGCCTCGGCCGGTGAGCCCAAGCCGTCCAGGAAGGAGCTGCCTACCGCGATCAGGGCAGGATCACTCGTCCTGGTCTACGTCCACGACGCCTTGCCACGGCGACGGCGAACAAGATCGCCAGAGTGACGCCGACGCCGGCAATCACGCAAGTGACCACCTTCGCCACGCAACCCCAACGGATCGCCATCCCGCCCTCCCGTCGGGGGCGTTCAGGCGGGGTCGGGCAGTTCCGGATGCGCCCCGTCGAGCGGCGCGTCGCCCGGCAGCGCGTGGGCGACCTCGTACGCGCTGAGCATGTCGATGCGGCGGATGTGCCGCGGGTCCTGGCTGAACGGGGTGTCCAGGAAGCGTTCGACGAACGTGACCGCCTCGGCCACGGTGTGCATCCGGGCGCCGATGCTGAGCACGTTGGCGTCGTTGTGCTCCCGGCCGAGTTGGGCGGTCTCCAACGACCACGCCAACGCGGCGCGCACGCCGGGCACCTTGTTGGCCGCCATGGCCTCACCGTTGCCCGAGCCACCTATGACGATCCCGAGGCTGCCCGGGTCGGCGACGGTGCGGGCGGCAGCGCGCAGGACGAACGGCGGGTAGTCGTCCTGCGGGTCGTAGGCGATCGGCCCGCAGTCGACGGGTTCCTCACCGCGGTCCTCGAGCCACTTCAGCAGATGGGCCTTGAGCTCGTAGCCCGCGTGGTCCGAACCCAGGTAGACGCGCATGGGCGGAGTCTCTCAAAGGCAGGTGGCGGTCCCGGCCGCCGGGCCGCCGGTGTCGCTCGGGCGGCTCGACGCACTGGCCCACCTGAAGTGTCCGCATGACACCATGGCTCGGTTGTGACCGAGCCGTCGATCAGGAGTTCCCGTGCCCGGCAAGAACCTGACCCGAGACGAGGCGGGCGACCGCGCCGGCCGACTGGACGTCGGGACGTACACCGTCGAACTCGACCTGACCAGCGACGGGCCGACCTACCTGTCCACCACGGTCATCGGCTTCACCGCCGCCGACGCCGGCGAGTCATTTGTGGACCTGATCGCACCGGAGGTCACCGAGCTGACCCTGAACGGTCGATCGTTGGACCCGGCCACGCACTTCGACGGGACACGGATCAGGCTGCCCGCGCTGGAGAACAGCAACACCCTGCGGGTCGTGGCCAACTGCGCCTACATGAACACCGGTGAGGGCCTGCACCGGTTCATCGACCCGGTCGACAGCCGCACCTACCTGTACACCCAGTTCGAGGTCGCCGACGCCAAGCGGGTGTTCGCCTGCTTCGACCAGCCGGACCTGAAGGCCACCTTCCAGCTCACGGTGCTGGCCCCGGCCGACTGGGCCGTGTTCTCCAACGCCACCACCCCGGAGCCACGCCCGGTGTCCGGGCGGTCCGGCGCGGCGGCCTGGGCGTTCGAGGCCACCCCGCCGATCTCCACCTACATCACCGCGCTGGTCGCCGGCGGCTACCACGTCGAGCGCGACGTCTACCGCCGCGGCGACCTGGAGATCCCGATGGCGGTGGCCTGCCGAGCCTCGCTGGCCGAGCACCTCGACGCGGCCGAGATCTTCGACGTCACCAAGCGCGGATTCGACTTCTTCCTCGACCTCTTCGCGCACCCGTACCCGTTCACCAAGTACGACCAGCTGTTCGTGCCCGAGTACAACGCCGGCGCCATGGAGAACGCCGGCTGCGTGACGATCCTCGAGGACTACGTCTTCCGCTCCAAGGTCACCGACGCCACCTACGAGCGCCGGGCCGAGACGATCCTGCACGAGTTGGCGCACATGTGGTTCGGCGACCTGGTCACCATGCGGTGGTGGGACGACCTGTGGCTGAACGAGTCCTTCGCCACCTTCGTCTCGGTGCTGGCCCAGGCCGAGTCGACCCGGTGGACCAACGCCTGGACCACGTTCGCCAACGTGGAGAAGACCTGGGCCTACCGCCAGGACCAGCTGCCCTCCACCCACCCGATCGTCGCCGACATCACCGACCTGGCCGACGTCGAGGTCAATTTCGACGGCATCACCTACGCCAAGGGCGCTTCGGTGCTCAAGCAGTTGGTGGCCTGGGTCGGCCACGACAACTTCTTCGAGGCGATCCGGCGTTACTTCTCCCGCCACGCCTGGGGAAACACCACGTTGGCCGACTTGATGGTGATGCTCGAGGAGACCTCGGGCCGCGACCTGACCACCTGGTCGCAACTGTGGCTGCAGACCGCGGGCGTCAACGTGCTGCGGCCGGAGTTCACCCTCGACGAGGCCGGGAACTTCGCCGAGTTCGCCGTCGTCCAGACCGCGGTGCCGGAGTACCCGACCATCCGACCGCACCGGATCGCCATTGGCAGATACGATCTGACGGAGGGTCAGCTCAGGCGGCGCGACCGGATCGAGATCGACATCGCCGGTCCGCGCACCGAGGTGCCCGAGTTGGTCGGCACCATGGGCGCCGACCTGGTCCTGGTCAACGACGACGACCTGACCTACGCGAAGATCCGTCTGGACCAGCATTCCCTGGCGACCGTGGGCCGCAGCATCGGCGCGTTCGTCGACTCGCTGCCGCGCACCCTGTGCTGGGCCGCGGCCTGGGACATGACCCGCGACGCGGAACTGCCCGCGCGGGAGTACGTCGAGCTGGTGCTGCGCGGCATCGACTTCGAGACCGACATCGTCGTCGAGCAGGCACTGCAGCGGCAGGCCGTCGCGGCACTGCACTCCTTCGCCGACCCCGGCTACCGCGACACCGGCTTGGCCCGGCTGGGCAACGCCGCGCTCGAGCGACTGCGCAAGGCCGCGCCGGGCAGCGACCGACAGCTGTCGTGGGCCCGAACGTTCGCCGGCGTCGCCCGCGGCGAGGAGCAGCTCGAGGTGCTCTCCGGCCTGTTGTCCGGCGCGCACTCGCTGGACGGGCTGGTGATGGACCCGGACCTGCGTTGGCACCTGCTGCGCCGCCTGGTCACCTGCGGGGCCGCCGGGGCGACCGACATCGAGAAGGAACTGGCCGTCGACGACACCGCCGCCGGACGCCGCTACGCCGCGGCCGCGCTGGCCTCCCGGCCGACGATCGCCGCCAAGGAGGAGGCCTGGGCCTCGGTCGTCCGCGACGACTCGCTGCCGAACGCCACCCAAGCCGCTGTCATCGGCGGCCTCAACCAGCCCGAGCAGACAGCGCTGACCGAGGTGTTCGTGAGGCGCTACTTCGAGGCCCTGCCGACCGTGTGGGAGCAGCGCACCAACAAGATCGCCCAGGGCCTGGTCGTCGGCCTCTACCCGTCGTTCCGGATCGAGCAGTCGACCCTGGACCTGACCGACGAGTTCCTGGCCACGCAGCGGCCGCCGGCGCTGCGCCGCCTGCTGCTGGAGAGTCGCGACGGGATCGTGCGGGCCATGCGCGCCCGCGAGTGCGACCACGCCCGCGCCTGAGCCGCCCCGCCCCGCCCCACTACCGCCCCACTACCGCCACTTCTGCTGCCTGTCCCACCTATCGCGGCCTCGCGATACGTGGGACAGGCAGCAGAAGTCGGAAAGGGGGGCTCAGATGCCGCCGGTATGCAGCGATTGCGGGTGTCGGGCGTGCTCGGCCAGGACCTGCAGGCCCTGCGCGATGCCGCCGGCCAGGTTCCCGGCCGCGAAGGCGGAGGTCATGCTCATGGCGGCCAACGTGCAGGCGCGGTCGTCGAGCCAACGTCGGGCCCGCGAGCCGGTGACGACCTCCAGGGCGCGGGCGGCAGGGTCCACGAAGACCAGCACCGTGTCCGGTGCCTCGGCGCCGAGTTCGGTGTGCCGGCGGCGGGCGTACGCTCGGGCCGGACCCTCGCTCGGGCCGACGTAGACCGAGTAGGTCAGGCCGCTCTGTCGGCCGGCCGCCTGGATCGCGCGAATGATCTCCTCGCGCTGCCGCGGCGAGAATGCGTCACCAGCGAGCACTGCTTCCTCCGTCGCCAGCCTCACCGGCACCACCCGTCTCACCAGTTGCAACGATCGTACCGGTCAGGGCCTCGCGCTTCTTCGTTCCGGTGACCTGCGTGGCGCCGTACCCGCCATGCTCCGGCTCGGCTGCCTCACCCGGGCCGCCGTACCACTCCGGAGTGCCGTCCCAACCGAGCCCCGGCCGGTAGCGCGGGCCGCGGGCCAGCGACGGCAGCGAGACCAGCAGCGCGATCAGCAAGGAAATACCCACCGGGATCACGCCGAAGATCAGCAGGGCTTTCAACGTGGAGATCTGGGGCCCCGGGTCGTCGCCGTCCTCCCGGTGCAGGGCCAGCGCGGCGGGCGCCACCAGCACGGTCGAGGTCAGGCACGCGGTCACGAGAACACCCAGCACGGCGGCGCGAGCGCCGCGGCGGGTCGGGGAAACGTAAACCCTGGTCACGGCGCAAAGGTTAGCGAACCCCGAACCGGCCGCCGGCGTGGGCGCCGCCGGCCGGGTGACCTCAGCGCAGGGCGGCCCGCGCGTTCGCCGTGAACAGCGCGGCCAACTCGGCGACCCGCGCAGAACCGCGCAGGTCGGAGAGCAGCACCGGGCGACCCTCGGCGTCCAGCAGGGGCAGTTCCCAGTTCGGGTACTCCCGGTGGGTGCCGGGCTGGTTGTGGGTGCGCCGGTCGCCAACCGCGTCGGCCAGGCTCACCCCGCGCAGCCCACAGGGAGTCATCGCCAGGAACCGGTGCAGCGCCAGGACCATGCCCTCGGTGGCGCCGACGTCGCCGACCGCGCCGCCGCGTTCGATGCCCAACCGGTCCAGCAACGCGCGCCACTGGGCAAGCTCGGCGGTCAGCGCCGCCCACTCCTGATCCACCGGCACCTTGAGCAACCCCAACCGGTGGCGCAGGCTGACATGTTCGCCGGTCAGGTAGCCCCTGGTGGGTGGCAGGTCGTGAGTGGTGACCGTGCCCAGACACATCCGACGCCACTCCTGTGGCTCCAGCGGGCCGTCCTCGTCCCGCTCGAACCACAGGATCGAGGTGCCGAGCATCCCCCGCTCGGCCAGGTAGTCGCGCACCCACGGCTCGACTGTGCCGAGGTCCTCCCCGATGACCACCGCGCCGGCCCGCTGCGCCTCCAGCGCCAGGATGCCGACCATCGCCTCGTGGTCGTACCGGACGTAGGTGCCGTCGGTCGGCTTGCCGCCCGGCGGGACCCACCAGAGCCGGAACAGCCCCAGCACGTGGTCGGCGCGCAGCCCGCCACCGTGCCGCAGCACGGCGCGCAACAAATCGCGATACGGGGCATAGCCGGCCTCGGCCAGCGCCCTGGGCTTCCACGGCGGCTGGCTCCAGTCCTGCCCGTACTGGTTGAACCCGTCAGGCGGCGCCCCGACCGAGGCGCCGATCGCCAGCACGTCCTGCAGCGCCCACGAGTCCGCGCCGGTCGGGTGGATGCCGACGGCCAAGTCGTTGATCACGCCCAGCGCCATCCCCCCGGCGCGGGCCGTCGCCGCCGCGGCCGCCAGCTGGTCGTCGAGCTGCCACTGCAGCCAGGCGTGGAAGTCCACTCGGTCGGCCAGCTCGACGCGGCGAGCGGCGACCGCGGCGGTGGCCGGGTTGCGCAGCTCCTCGGGCCAGTCCAGCCAGTTGGTGCCGTGCGCCTCGACCAATGCGCTCCAGGTCGCGAAGTCCAGCAGCCCGACGCCCTCGCGATCGCGGAAGGCGTCGAACGCGGCCTGCCGCTCCGGTCGCCGTGGGACCGCGTGCAGCAACTCGGCGGCCTGCTGTTTGGCGGCCCACGCCCGGTCACGGTCGAGCAGGTCGTTCGGTCCGCCGCGGACCTGCAACGGCGCGCCGAGCTCGGCGATCCGGGCACGGGTCGCCGGGTCCGCGTCGACCAGCTCCGGGACCCGCTCGATCGACAGGTAGAGCGGGCTGACGAATCGGCGGGTCATCGGCAGGTACGGCGAGGGCTCGATCGGCGGGACCGGTGCCGCCGCGTGCAGCGGGTTGACCAGGAGGAACCCGGCGCCGAGAACGGTGGCCGACCAGGCGATCAGCTCGTCGAGCGCGGCGAGGTCGCCGAGGCCCCAGGAGGTCTCGGTACGCACCTGGTACAGCTGGGCCATCAGGCCCCACAGCTGGTGGTCCAGCGCCTGCGGCAGCTCCAGCCGTCGGGGCACGATCACCAGCGTCGTGGACTCGGTCCGCGACGGGCTCGACGCGTGCACCCGGTGCCAGCCCAGCGGCAGGTCGGCAGGCAGCGCGAAGGTCGCCTCGCCGATCAGCTCCGCCTCGACCTGCGCCGGGTCGACCCAACGGTCGAGTTGGCGGATGTCGTCCCGGGTCGTCCCGTCCTCGAGCTCGACGTGCACATCGACCGGTTCGCCGTGCTGGACGTGCACCCAGAACGTCGTCGGGGACGGATCATCAACCCGGCGCACCAGGCAGGGCGGGAGCATGCGCCGCCATCGGTCGGTGTCGAAGCGGGCCAACGCGACCTCGGCGGCGGCCTCCGAGGAGGCGTCGACGCCCATCGCGGAGAGGACGTCGACGATCGTCGACGGGGACACCTCGACGTACTCGCCGCGCCAGTCCCAGTACTCGGTGGCCACACCGTGCGCGGTGGCGACGGCGACCAGGTTCGGCTCGAGACGTTCCACGCGCCGATTCTTCCCCGACGGCGTTCCTGCTCCCGCCGGCGGGGCAGGCAAGTCGGGCAGGCGCCGCGATCGGGCGCTAGGCGGTCGCCTCGTCCGGGAAGCCGTAGCCGGCCAGATACGGCACCCAACGCGGGTCGTGCCGCCCGGTGCCGAGGATCCGCCACACCGGTCCGGTCGGCTGCCGCGGCGTCGGCCGTGCACCCCAGCCGAGCTCGGAGATGTGCCGGTCGCTCTTGACGTGGTTGCACCGGCGGCAGGCGGCCACCACGTTCTCCCAGACGTGCTGCCCGCCCCGGCTGCGGGGCACGACGTGGTCGACGCTGGTGGCCGCGGCCCCGCAGTACACGCAGCGCCCCCCGTCGCGGGCGAAGATCGCCCGGCGGGTCAACGGGATCCCGGCCCGGTGCGGGACCCGGACGTAGCGGTTGAGCCGCACCACCGCGGGCAGCGGCACAGCGACGGTGGCACTGTGCAGTACCGCGCCGGAGTCCTCGACCGTGGTCGCCTTGTCGTTCAGCACGAGGATCAGTGCGCGGCGCGCCGCCACGACGCACAGCGGCTCGTACGTCGCGTTCAGGACCAGCGCATGGCCCACCGCGCCTCCTCGCAGGAGACCGGCGCGGTCCACGCGCCGGTCGGCTGCACACAGTGTCCGTGACGAGGGCCGTTTTCGGCCAGAACATTCGGTGACGGCATTCGGCGGCGCGGTCCGCGGCCCCTCGGGCGACGCCTCCCGCCCAGTAGGTTGAGGGTCATGCCACCGACCTATCCGCCCACCGCACGTCAGGACATCGTCGAGGAGCTGCACGGGAAGCGGGTCGCGGACCCGTATCGCTGGCTGGAGGACGCGGCGAGCACCGAGACCACCGCCTGGGCGAGCGCGCAGGGCGAGCTGTTCGCGTCCCAGCGCGACACCTGGCCCGGCCGCGACGGGCTGCGGGCCCGGTTGAGCGCGCTGCTGCGGGCCGGGGTGGTCAGCTCACCGGCCTGGCGCGGGCAGCGGCAGTTCTTCATGCGTCGGGTGGCCGACCAGGAGCACGCTGTGCTGCTCACCGTCGAGGAGGACGGCACCGAGCGGGTGCTGCTGAACCCGATGGCGATCGACCCGACCGGCCGGACCACGCTGGATGCCTGGCAGCCGTCGAAGGACGGCCGGCTGATGGCCTACCAGCTGTCCGAGGGCGGCACGGAGGAGTCGGTGCTGCGGGTGATCGACGTGGTCAGCGGCGAGCTGCTCGACGGCCCGATCGATCGCGCCCGGTACTCCCCCGTCGCCTGGATCCCCGGCGGCAAGGCGTACTACTACGTCCGGCGGCTGCCCGCCGAGGCCGTGCCGGTCGGCGAGGGCCAGTACCACCGCCGGATCTTCCTGCACCAGGTCGGCACCCACCCGGACACCGACTTGATGGTCTTCGGTGAGGGCCTGGACAAGACCAACTACTACGGGGTCTCGGTCAGCCGCGACGGCCGCTGGCTGACCGTCACCGCCAACACCGGAACCGCGCCGCGCAACGACGTCTGGATCGCGGACCTGACCGACGGCACCCCCGACCGACCCAGCCTGGTCGTGGTGCAGCAGGGCGTCGACGCGTCGACCGGGATCGAGGTCGGCCGCGACGCGCGGCTGTATGTGTTCACCGACGCCGACTCGCCGCGCGGTCGGCTCTGTGTGACCGACCCGGGCCGTCCGACCGCCGAGCACTGGGTCGACCTGATCGGCGAGGACCCGGAGGCCGTGCTCGACGGCTACGCGATCCTTGACGGCGCCGAGCTGCGCGACCAACCTGTGCTGCTCTGTGCCTGGACCCGACACGCGGTCAGCGAGCTCACCCGGCACGACCTACGTACCGGCGAGAAGCTGGGCACCGTCCCGCTGCCCGGGCTGGGCTCGATCGGCGGGATCTCCGAGCGGCCGGAGGGCGGCCACGAGGCGTGGTTCGGCTACACCGACCACACCACGCCCTCGAGCGTCCACCACTACGACGCCCGCACCGACACGACCACCCTGTGGGCGCAGGCCCCGGGTCAGGTCGAGGTGCCGGATGTGACTACCCGTCAGGTCAGCTACACCTCCCGTGACGGCACGACCGTGCGGATGTTCGTGATCCACCGCAGCGACTACGACCCGGCCGCCGACGGCCCGCGGCCGACCACGCTCTACGGCTACGGCGGCTTCGGCATCTCGCTGACCCCGGCGTTCTCCGCGGGGATCCTCGCCTGGGTGGAGGCAGGCGGCGTCTACGCCGTCGCCAACCTGCGTGGCGGCGGTGAGGAAGGCGAGAGCTGGCACCGCGACGGAATGCTGGGCAAGAAGCAGAACGTCTTCGACGACTTCCACGCCGGCGGCGAATGGCTGGTCGCGCACGGCTGGACCACCCCGGACCGGCTGTCGATCTCCGGCGGCTCCAACGGAGGCCTGCTGGTCGGTGCCGCGATGACCCAGCGCCCCGACCTGTTCGCCGCGGTCGTCTGCTCGGCCCCGCTGCTCGACATGGTCCGCTACGAGCAGTTCGGCCTCGGGCAGACGTGGAACAGTGAGTACGGCACTGCGCAGGACCCGGAGCAACTCGGTTGGCTCCTCGACTACTCGCCGTACCACCGGGTCGCCGAAGGCGTCGCGTACCCCGCGCTGCTGCTGACGGTCTTCGACGGCGACACCCGCGTCGACACCATGCACGCCCGCAAGTTCGCCGCCGCGCTGCAGCACGCGACCACCTCCGAGGCCCCGATCCTGGTGCGGGCCGAGGCCGACGTCGGCCACGGCGCGCGGGCAGTGAGCCGCGCGGTCGACGTCAGCGTCGACGCCCTGACCTTCGCGGCCGCGCACAGCGGAGGATTGGCGTTCTGACGATGGCGGTCGTGCTGCCCGCGGCCACGCCAGTGCCCAGCCCGGGCCCGGTGTTGTTCCAGAACACCGTCCCCTGCTACGAGCGTGCCGGGGCGTCGCTGTGCAAGGAGGTCCAGCGACTCACGCACAGCAACTGGCTGGCGCAGTCCTCCGACTGGTTGATCACCAAGCCGGCCCGCATCCTGATGATCATCATCGTCGCGGCTCTGCTGAAGAAGCTGTCCCACCGCGCGATCAACCGGTTGTGCGAACGGGCGGCCACCGCCTCGGTGTCCGGGGTGATCACCCGCGGGCGGCTGGGTCACCACTCGAACGAGTCGACCCTGGCGAATGAACGTCGCCGGCAACGCGCGGCGACCATGGCCTCGGTGCTGCAGAGCATCGCGACCGGGGTCATCTACGCGATCGCGTTGCTGATGACTCTCTCGGAACTGACCTTCAACATAGGTCCGTTGATCGCCAGTGCCGGGATCATCGGCGTGGCCATCGGTTTCGGCTCACAGAGCCTGGTCAAGGACTTCCTGTCCGGGGTCTTCATGGTCCTGGAGGACCAGTACGGCGTTGGTGACTGGGTCGACCTGGGCAACGCGAAAGGCGTGGTGGAGTCCGTGGGCCTGCGGGTCACCCGGGTCCGCGACATCGACGGCACGGTTTGGTTCGCTCGCAACGGCGAGATCCTGCGCGTCGGCAACAAGAGCCAAGGCTGGGCACGTGCCGTGTTGGACATCGACGTGGCGTACGACACCGACATTGCCCACGTTCGCGACCTGTTGCTGGAGACCGCCACTCAGTTGTTCGCCGAGCCGCAGAACCGGGGTCTGGCGTTGGAGCCACCCGAGGTGTGGGGCGTCCAGGCGCTGTCGTCCGACTCCGTCGTCATGCGCCTGGCGGTCAAGACGCAGCCGTTGAAGCAATGGGCCGTGGCTCGCATGCTGCGTGAGCGCATAAAGACGGCCTTCGACGCCGCCGGCATCGAGATCCCGTTCCCGCAGCGGTCGGTCTGGGTACGCCACGAGGAACCTCCGGCTACGCAATCGGAGCAGGACGACGGACGGGCACGCCCCGACGAACCGTGGATGGGACAGTGACGCCGTGAGCTTCGATGGGGTTCCACCGGGTTTCTACGAGGCGGTCGGCGGGGATGAGACGTTCCGCCTGTTGGTGCACCGGTTCTACGCCGGGGTCGCGCAGGATCCGGAACTTCGGCCGCTGTACCCCGAGCAGGACCTGAGCGGGGCCGAGGAACGGCTGCGGTTGTTCCTCATGCAGTACTGGGGCGGACCGACCACGTACTCCGAGCAGCGCGGCCACCCGCGGCTGCGGATGCGCCACCACCCGTTCGTGATCCGGTTGACCGAGCGCGACCTGTGGCTCAAGCACATGCGCGCGGCCCTGGACTCCCTCGAGCTCGACCCGGAGTTCAAGGATCCACTGTGGTCCTACCTGGAGATGGCCGCCCACAGCATGGTCAACGCGCCGGGCTGACCGGCGCCGGCTCGGCCGCCTCGACGAACGGCTGCAGTGTCGCCGTCTCCTCCGGGGTCAGGCGCCGCGGACGGTCGGCCGTGAAGTCGAAGGGCGCCAGCACCGTGCGGGCCCGACAGTAGGCGACCCCGGCACCGTCGGCGTCGTCGTGCAACTCGCACACCACGGTGACCGTGGCCGCCCGCAGCTCGCTGATCCAGGTGTGGGCCGTCAACGGTGCCCCGGTCAGGACCAACGGCCGGTGGAACCACATCCGCATCCGGGCGACCACCAGCGAACCGAGCAGGCTCTGCCCCGGCGTGCCGCGCAACCGGAACCCGAACATCTGCGCCCGGGCCTCCTGCACGTAGACGGACCAGGCCACGTTGTTCACGTGGGCGTAGGCGTCCATGTCGGCCCAGCGCGGCCGGATCTCGCTGATGTGGCGCGTCATGCGGACACCTGCGAGTCCGGGTCGCGGTGGCGCACCAGGAAGGCCCGTTCGTAGTCCCGCAGCGGCCGCGGCCGGGTGCTGACCCGGTCGATGGCCACCAGCCGGGAGGTCCCCGAGGCGTACTCCACCGGGTCCGGCCCGGTGTCGCGAATGCTCTGCCGGACCGACCACGAGGTACGCCCCAGATGAGTGACCCAGGTGCACACCACGACCGGGTCCGGGCGGAACAGGATCGGCCGCCGGAAGGCGATCTCCAGCTCGGCGATCACGAACCCGTCGGACTCCTGAGCGTCCGGACCGCGGAGCCCGTCGGCCTGACCGGCCAGGAAACTCATCATCTCGATCCGGGCCTGCTCCAGGTAGCGCAGGTACACCGTGTTGTTGACGTGCCGGTACGCGTCGATGTCGATCCACCGGACCTGACACACCGTCACATACGGTGACGGGACTGCCGCTTGGAGCACGTCAGTCCCGCGACAGGCGACGGTAGGTGGCCCGGTGCGGACGCAGCGACTCGGCGCCGAGACGCTGGGCCTTGTTCTTCTCGTAGGACTCGAAGTTGCCCTCGAACCAGAACCAGTCCGAGTCGCCCTCGTAGGCCAGGATGTGGGTCGCCACGCGGTCGAGGAACCACCGGTCGTGGGAGATGACCACGGCGCAGCCGGGGAATTCCAGCAGCGCGTCCTCCAACGAGGAGAGGGTATCCACGTCGAGGTCGTTGGTCGGCTCGTCGAGCAGGATCAGGTTGCCGCCCAACTTCAACGTCAACGCCAGGTTCAGCCGGTTTCGCTCACCACCGGAGAGCACCTTCGACGGCTTCTGCTGGTCCGGGCCCTTGAACCCGAACGCGGAGACATAGGCACGGCTGGGCACCTCGACCTGGCCGACCTTGATGTAGTCCAGCTCGTCGGAGACGATCTGCCAGACGTTCTTGGCCGGGTCCAGGTTGCTCCGCCCCTGGTCGACGTAGGAGATCTTCACCGTCTGGCCGACCTTGATCGTGCCGGAGTCGGGCGTCTCCTCGTCCAGCAGCATCTTGAACAGCGTGGTCTTGCCCGCGCCGTTCGGGCCGATCACGCCGACGATCCCGTTGCGTGGCAAGGAGAAACTCAGCTTGTCGATCAGCAACCGGTCGCCGAAGCCCTTGGACAGCTTGTCGACCTCGATGACCACGTCGCCCAGGCGCGGGCCCGGCGGGATCTGGATCTCCTCGAAGTCCATCTTGCGGAACTTGTCGGCCTCCGCGGCCATCTCCTCGTAGCGCTCCAGGCGGGCCTTGCTCTTGGACTGGCGGGCCTTGGGGCTGGACCGGACCCACTCGAGTTCCTGCTCCAACCGCTTCTTGCGCTTGGCGTCCTTCTGCCCCTCGACCTTCAGCCGGGTCGCCTTGGCCTCGAGGTAGGTCGAGTAGTTCCCCTCGTAGGGGTAGGCGCGGCCGCGGTCGAGCTCGAGGATCCATTCCGCGACGTTGTCCAGGAAGTACCGATCGTGAGTGACCGCCACGACCGTGCCGGGGTACTTCTCCAGATGCTGCTCCAGCCACTCGACCGACTCCGCGTCGAGGTGGTTGGTGGGTTCGTCGAGCAGGAGCAGGTCCGGGGCCTCCATGAGCAGCTTGCACAGCGCGACGCGACGCCGCTCACCACCGGAGAGGACCGAGACGTCGGCGTCCGGCGGCGGGCACCGCAGGGCATCCATCGCCATCTCGATCTGCGAGTCCAGTTCCCAGGCGTTGCGGTGCTCGATGAGGTCGGAGAGCTTGCCCATCTCCTCCATCAACTCGTCGCTGTAATCGGTGGCCATGAGCTCGGAGACCTCGTTGTAGCGATCGAGGATCGCCTTGGTCGCGGCCACACCCTCCTCGACGTTGCCCAGAACGGTCTTGCTCTCGTTCAGCGGCGGCTCCTGGAGCAGGATCCCGACGGTGTAGCCCGGGGACAGGAATGCGTCGCCGTTGGACGGATGCTGCAGACCGGCCATGATCTGGAGCACAGTGGACTTACCCGCGCCGTTGGGTCCGACGACACCGATCTTGGCTCCCGGGAGGAACGACAGCGTGACGTCGTCCAGGATCACCTTGTCGCCGTGCGCCTTGCGGGTCTTGCGCATCGTGTAAATGAACTCGGCCATGCCCCAACCCTACGTTCAGCCGGCGGGTGCGCCCGCACACCGCCGGCACCGCTGCACCGCAGGTGACGTATCGCACTCGTTCGACCCGGCGCAGCCGCCGGCGCGCCGTGTCAGGCGGCGCTCTCGGCCCGGCCGGTAGGCATCGGCTCCTCGGCGGCGGGCGGCTCGGCGAAGGACTCCCCGACCGACACGGACTCGGGACGCTCGGCCTCCCGACGCTGCTTGCGGAAGCTCGACACCCCGTAGGCCAGGTCGTGACCCACGTGGCTGGCCGTGATGTGGGCGTCGCGACCGCGCTTGTCCTCGCGTTGCCACTCCCGCATGCTCAGCTTGCCCTGGACGATGATCGGGTCGCCCTTGACCACCGAACCGGCGACGTGGTCGGCCAACCGACGGAAGCAGGCCACGTCGTAGAAGCTGGTCGCGCCGTTGGTCCACTCGCCGTCCCGTTCGGTGCGCGGGGTGTGCGCCAACCGGAACGCGGTCAGCACTCCCCCGGCCGTCTGCAGGTGGCGCGGGTCGTCGGCCACGTTCCCGGTGATGGTCACCCACAACTCGTTCACTTCGTCCCCCTTCTGCGGTGCCCGGTGGTCGCCGTCGGGCGACGAACTCACCCTGCCTGCGCCGACCCGGCACCGCGCGGGGCGATCGTCGCTCTGTGGACAACTTCGCGCTGTGGACAACTTCGCCTTGTGGAAACCGCCCTCGCCCCCGCACTGCCGCACGCGGCACAATCGGAGGACCCGACCGCCCGACCGGGCGCCGCGGCCGAGCGCCCGTAGCTCAGTGGATAGAGCGACTGCCTTCTAAGCAGCCGGTCGTTGGTTCGAATCCAACCGGGCGCACCTCGCGAATTCGCTGGCAGAGCCATGTTCCTGGTGACTACGCGATTGTTCGCGGGTTGGTCGACCCGACTCGTGCCCGTTCCGTGCCGATGTGTTCGCGGCGGTCGTGGCCTTGTCCTGACGCTGCGCGAGCACCAACTCGCCGGCCTCGATGAGGTCGTCGAGGACGTCGGACTCTATGCGGACGTGGCCGCCGACCTTGGTGAAGGCGATTCGTCGTTCCGCGATCAGACGGCGGATGAAGCGGGTGATTCCCTTGCCAGGTCCGCAGTGGCTTGGGTAGGTATGCGCGGTGGTGATACAGCCGCTGTGCGGTCCGGAGCTGGTTCACCGCTGAACCCGGCGCCCTCGTGACGCGCGTCCGGGCGGGCGATCGCCTTCGACGGCGTGAGGGCCGGTGCGGTGACTGTCGCAGAACGCGGTCCCCCGCGCGGACTAGTCCACTGGCCCCGCGTCCGGCCGGTGCGCAACCTGGCGAGCAGCAGAGCGCGCCGCCGGGAAGCCGGCCCGGGCACCGGCTGTCCGCCGAACGACCCTGATCCGTGGTGCAGCAGCAGTTGGGGCCAAGCCCGTATCGAGGGGGAATCCGGTGTCCGAGCGCTTCACCAACCGAAACCGCCTGCTCGCCGTTTGTCTGGCTGCCGGGGGGTTGTTGACGGTCGCGGCGCCCGGTCTGGCCGCCAAACGCACCCCGACCTCACCCGCCGCACCCGCTCTACCAGGCGCGGGTGCACCGGCGGCGGGCACCGTGTTCATCGCCGACCTCAGCGGGCGGGTCTTGAGGGTCCCCCCCGGTGGCGGGACCCAGACCACCGTCGCCAGCGGCCTGAACCAACCGCAAGGGGTTGCCGTGGACAACGCCGGCAACGTCTACATCGCCGACACCCTGCACAACCAGGTGCTGTTGGTCCCCGCGGGCGGCGGGACCCCGACCACCGTCGGCGCCGGCCTGCACGATCCGTGGGGGGTTGCCGTGGACAACGCCGGGAACGTCTACATCGCCGACGAAGGCGACAGCCAGGTCGTTGAGGTCCCCGCCGGTGGCGGTACCCAGACCACCGTCGGCACCGGCCTGAGCTTCCCGCAAGGGGTGGCCGTGGACGGCGCCGGGGACGTGTTCATCGCCGACACCGGCAACAAACAGGTCGTGGAGGTCCCCGCGGGCGGCGGGACCCAGACCACCGTCGGCACCGGCCTGATCGTCCCGTTCGGGGTTGCCGTGGACAACGCCGGGGACGTCTACATCGTCGACCCCGCCGACAGCCAGGTCGTTGAGGTCCCCCCTGGCGGCGGCACCCAGACCACCGTCGGCACCGGCTTGAGCCACCCGCAAGGGGTGGCCGTGGACAACGCCGGGAACGTCTACATCGCCGACACCGACGACAGCCAGGTCGTTGAGGTCGCCGCCGGTGGCGGTACCCAGACCACCGTCGGCACCGGCCTGAGCCGCCCGCTCGCGGTGGCGGTCTATTCGCCGGCCTCCACCGGGACTACGGGACCGACCGGGGCCACCGGACCGACCGGGGCCACCGGACCGACCGGGGCCACCGGACCGACCGGGGCCACCGGACCGACCGGGGCCACCGGACCAACCGGAGCCACCGGGGCGACCGGAGCAGGCGCCACCGGAGCCACCGGAGCCACCGGAGCCACCGGAGCCACCGGAGCCACCGGGGCGACCGGGGCGACCGGGGCGACCGGGGCGACCGGGGCGACCGGTGCAGGCGCCACCGGAGCCAGCGGAGCTACCGGAGCTACCGGAGCCACCGGAGCCAGCGGAGCCACCGGAGCCAGCGGAGCCACCGGAGCCACCGGAGCCACCGGGGCGACCGGAGCGGCCAGCACCGTGCCCGGACCCACAGGCGCCACCGGAGCCACCGGCAGCACGGGGACAACCGGCGCCACGGGTGCGACCGGTGTCGGCACGACCGGCGCCACCGGTGCGCAAGGCGTGCCAGGGCCCCCAGGACCCCCAGGACCCCCAGGGCCCCCAGGGCCGGCAAGAGACGACCATCATCGCCACCACGATGACGACGACCCCTTCGGAGACGAATTCCCGTTCGGCGCCGGAGGATTCCCGTCCAGGATCTGACAAGAACGCCGAGCGCCCCTGGAGCGAGGCCCACACACCTGTGGGCCCCGATCAGCCGCGGTTGCGGCCATGGTCGGCCGGCTCGCCTCGACCGCGGCATCATGCCGGGGTCTGAGCACACGGCAGAGCGGGCCGGCCGCCGTCCTGTTCTTTCCTGCCCATGCGGTATCACCCGGATCCGCGACGAGTCGCGCGACCCGGGCGATCGAGTCGGGGGTGGCGTGCCGGGTCGGTTGGATCTGCTGCCGGCGAATCTCGACATCTAAGGCAGCGACTCCGGCGCGAAATCGCGCGGCGGGTGCAAATTCTGGCGAGACCGAATTCGCCGAGGTCGCCCGGCGCCGGAATCGCGGCCATTAAACCCATCGGCGCCGCTCCCCGACCGGGAAACGGCGCCGACTGGTTCGACGGATCTGCGGTCCGGACCCCCCGGAACGAACCGCTGACCCGCCAGGTCAGCGTGCGGTGAGCGCGTAGGCCAGCATGCACATCAGCGCAGCGAACCAAGCGGTACCGGCAACCACCAGCGACCAACGCCGGTCGAAGACCAAGACATTCTCTTCCATCGGATCCATCCCCCCGAGCACAATATTCACGAATTCCGGCAACAGATCATTTCGGCGTTCCGGCCCCGGAACGCGGAATTCCTCGACCTGTTCCAATCGTATGGATCCGGGCGGGACAAGGATCATCCGTTCAGCCAGTCTCGGCTGCACCGTTCGGACCGGATCGCACCGATGCCGAAAGCCATCGAGTGCGGACGAACCCACGTGCTCACCAAGATCCCCCGACCGGGCCCGCTCACCCGTATCCTCCGCACATGGGTCGGCACAGTGCCCCGGGGCAGTCGGCCACCCCACCGGCCACGCCACCACCGGCCGGGCCGACGCTCGTCATCGAGCCCGTGCGGCCCGCGCAAACAGCCCCCGACGCGCCCGTCCGAGGTGGGCGGCACGCCGCCGCGCGCCCCGACGTCGAGTCGGCGGTCGCCCAGGTGGTCCTCGCCGAGCGGACGCCACCGACCGGGGTGCAGCACCACCGGCACGCGGCCCGGCCGGTTCCCCCGCCGAGCCAGGGTCCGGGCCTCGAGGTGCTCGCCTGGACCGGTTTCGCCGCCGTGGTCGCATGGGCGATCATCGCGGCCGGCCACGACCTGTCCGAGGCGACCGCCTGGGCGTTGGGGGGCGCGGTGTTGGTGCCGATCGCTTTGCTGTCCCTGGCGCCCGCGTGGCTGCGCGAGCGTCGGGCCCGCCGCCGCGACCAATAGCGACCAATAGGCTGGACGGCATGAACGATCGGCTGGTCTGGATCGACTGCGAGATGACGGGGCTCGACCTCGAGCATGACGCGTTGATCGAGATCGCCGCGTTGGTCACCGACGGCGAGTTGAACGTGCTGGGAGACGGGGTCGACGTAGTCATCCGCCCGCCCGACGCGGCGGTGGCGCAGATGGTCGAGGTCGTCCGCGAGATGCACACCTCCTCCGGCCTGCTGACCGAGCTGGCCGGCGGGGCCGCGTTGGCCGACGCCGAGCACGCCGTGCTGGAGTACATCCGCAAGTGGGTGCCCGAGGCCGGCAAGGTCCCACTGGCGGGCAACTCGGTGGCCACCGACCGCAGCTTCATCACCCGAGACATGGCCGACCTCGACCGGCACCTGCACTACCGGATCGTCGACGTGTCCAGCCTCAAGGAACTGGCCCGGCGCTGGTACCCGCGGGTGTACTACAACGCCCCGGCGAAGACCGGCAACCACCGGGCGCTGGCCGACATCCGCGAGAGCATCCGCGAACTGCGCTACTACCGCCAGGCCCTGTTCGTTCCGCAGCCGGGCCCGGACACCTCCTCGGCACGCAGCATCGCCGCGGAGGTCGTAGCGGCCGACGCGAGCACCTGAGGCCGATCCGCCGGGGGTAGCGGCAAACCGTCCCGGATCAGGCAAGTCTGTCAGCCGGATGTGACACCATCGAACGTTGCGACGCGCACGGTCGGAGATCGGCTACGATCCCGTAGTCCCACGCAGCGGGACGATGGTGGGTGTAGCTCAGTTGGCAGAGCACCGGGTTGTGGTCCCGGGTGTCGGGGGTTCAAGTCCCCTCACTCACCCCATCTCGATCGGCAGGTGTGCCGGCGGCTCAGCCGCCGGACACCTCCGGACACCATTCGTAAACTGGACGCGGATCTGACGTTCCGTCAGACCGGATGGCCCACGATCTGCGACCCGTCCGGCCCAAGATCGCCACGGTCGACCCGTTCGGCCCAACAGCTCGACGCCGGCGGCGCGGCCGATCTCTACTTCATGAGCGACCTCGAGTCGGCCGGCGCCCAATTGGGCACGGAACTGATCCTGGCGATGCTGGCCGCTCGCGTGCCGCTGATGCTTCTGCCTCACCTGGCCGGGTTCGAGAAGCCCGCTGCTCGGTCCGATTTCTCGGCCGGCGACCAGTACTGCTAACGTTCTCAACCGCGCGCCGCTAGCTCAATTGGCAGAGCAGCGGACTCTTAATCCGCGGGTTCGGGGTTCAAGTCCCTGGCGGCGCACCCCTCCCCAGCGCAGACGTCCTCACCGGGCGCCTGCGCTGGTGCATTTCCAAGCTCTTTTGTCACGGAGTGGTCACATGCGGGCAGTCACGCGGGCTCCGCGGGACCAGGTTCGCGGCCCGCTGCGAGGCGTCGCGGCCGACCCCCTCGAGCAGGCCGTCAGTACCCCAAACCCGTCGGCCGAGGGTCCGACGGGGGCCGCCCCGGCCGACTGTGGCCAATTCGCGGAGTCCTCGGCTCCTTCGGGGTGTCGGTCAGCAAGCACGAGTCGGCGACGATGGTTCCGGGGATGTACGGGAACCACGCGGCCCTGGACATCGAGGCCGGCAAGGACTGGTACGTCGGCTTCCTCGACCTCTCGCCCGGGTTCAGCAGCGGCTGGATCGTCCACAAACCGCAGGTAAACATCATCTCCGGCGGCGAACTCGCCCACGTCGTGGCCCGCGACGGCAAGTTCGATAAGAAATGCCTGGCGGCGCCTGCCGATCAGGCCTTGACGATCGACTTCAAGAACCTGGACCGCGGCCTTCCGCACAACGTGGCCATCCATCGGGACCAGAAGGCGCGGACGTAGTTGTTCCGCGGCGATCTGGTCCGCGGACCGGGGGTGAGCACTTACTTCGTCCCGGGCCCTGCCGGCGGGACGGTGGTTCTTCCGGTGCGACCCCACCCCGAGATGAACGGGACGTTCCTCGCCGGGAATGCGTAGGCCGGGATCA
>DATASX010000110.1 GCA_036269075.1 Sporichthyaceae bacterium | reverse complement strand
CCATTGGTAGTCAGGGGCGCAGCGACCGCGTGGCGGTGCTGGTTCCCCATCCCCCTTTCAATCCGTACGTGCGGTTTTCCCGCATACGGCTTACCGATGATCTTCTTGACATGGTTACGCAGCCTTCGGGTAGCGGACGGTGCCCATCAGTTTGTGCAGGCCCTGGTCGTGGAACCAGGCGGGCGTCCATTGGGCGGCCTGTCCGGCGCGTAGGTTGCGGCCCCGCTTCTTGATCTGCAAGCGTTTGAGCCGCCACGCGACGTAGCGGTCGATCTGGACGAACTTCTCGGCGGCATTCCCGGTGGCGAAGTAGTTGCCCCACCCGCGCAGGATCGGGTTCACGTCGTCGATGACGACGCGAACGTCAACCCCGACACGGGAGCGTGAGGTCCGGTGGTTGATCTTCTCCCGGAGCCGTTTCATCGCCTTCTGGCTGGGCCAGCGGTGCAGGTAGTAGCGCACGATGCCGCGCTGCTCCCACAGCCGCCCAGACATCCGGGCGTGGAAGTGGCAGCCAAGGAAGTCGAACCCTTCCCGGCCCTCTCTGAGGTCAACGATCTTCGTCTTGCCCGGGTGCAGCTGCAGCCCCAACCCGGCCAGGATCTCTCCTGACAGGGTCAGCGCGGCCTCGGCATCCGCCCGCGACCGACAGATGATCACGAAGTCGTCGGCGTAACGGACGAGTTCCCCGACCCCTGCAGCCCGGATCTGCTTGTCGAAACCGTCCAGGTAGATGTTGGCCAGCAACGGGGAGATGACCCCGCCCTGCGGAGTCCCCGCAATGGTGCGCGTGAACCCCCCGTCGGCCAGCACTCCTGCCTGCAACCACAGGCGGACCAGCTTGAGCACCCGCCGATCCGACACCCGCTCGGCCACCATCGCCATAAGCTTGTCGTGCTCGATGGTGCCGAAGAAATCCCGGATGTCGGCCTCCACGACCCACACCCCGCCCCGGATGAACCCGACACGGAGCTTCTCCATCGCCTGGGTCGCCGACCGTCGCGGCCGGAACCCATAGGAGGACTCGCAGAAGTCGGCCTCGAAGATCGGCTCGAGCACGATCTTGGCCGCCTGCTGCACGATCCGGTCGCGGACCGTCGGAATGCCCAGCGGCCGCTTGCCGCCATCAGCCTTCGGTATCTCCACCCGCCTGGCTGGCGCGGGGCGATACCGACCCTGCTGCAGGTCCCCGGCGATCTCGCCGAGCAACCGCTCGACCCCGTAGTCCTGCACCTGCTCCAGCGTCTGCCGGTCAACACCGGCAGCACCCCGATTGGCCCGGACCCGCCTCCACGCCTCCACCAGGACGTCACCCCGATGAACCCGATCGAACAGGGCGTGGAAACGCCGCTCCGGAGACTGCTTGGCCGCAGCCCATAGCTTGCGTTGCAGTCGTCGCACGTTCTCGATCCGAGGTGTCGGATCGGGGTAGTTGGACCGGGCGGTCCCGGTCATGCCCTTGCGCTTACCCGCTCCGCGAGCGTGATCAAAGTCGGGGCCCTTCCCTCCCGCCGGGTTCCTCCCGGCGATCAGCGGTACTACGACCCCGTCGGACTTCCGCTGCTCTCCCTCGGACTTCACCATCGGCTTATACCTCGGGTCTTTGCCAGACGACGGCCGAGCAGACGGATCTCTCCTGTTCCGAACCAAACCGTGATCACGTGCCGCTCCCCGTACCCCGGAGAGACCCGACACGCGAACCCCGGACCGGGGCGTGTCGGACATGGCCTTCACCGTGACATGAGCGGCTCGGCTCTCCCATTGTGGGTCTGACGAGGCTGCAGGACTCCCGCCGAGTGGCAGTACGGCCCGCGATCTTGCTCCCTCCAAAGAGGCTTTCGACACCCCGCTCGGCCGCCAAGGTCTCCCCCGACAGCTGGGGCCTGCTACTGGGCGTTCCGGTACTTACCCAGGCGGGACTCACACCCGCAGGCTTGGTCCAACTTGCAGGACGCAACACGGAACGAGCCTACGCAGAGACGACCGCGCCCCGCTCCTCATACGGGGCGGGGCGCGGTGTCGCGAAACTGGGTTCAGCGGGTGGCGCGGCGGGCCGGGGCCTTGCGCGCGGCCGGCTTGGCCGCGGCGGGCTTGCCGGCCGGCTTGGTCGCGGCCGGCTTGCTCGCCGGCTTGGTCGCGGCGGTCGGCTTCGCGGCCGGCTTCGGTGCCGGCTTGCTGCCGCGGCCGGTCAGCTCCTGCACCGGCTTGACGACGCGCTCCTGCACCGGCTTGATGACCCGCTCCTGCGCGGTGTCGACCAGCGTGGCAACGCGCTTGTCGCCCTTGACGCCGGCGATGAGCGACTCGACGCGGTCGGTGACGGTGTTGCCGTAGCCCTTGACCTGGGTCAGGTACGGCTCGACGGCGGTCTTGATCGCGTCCAGGTTGACGGCCTTCTCGGCCTGCACCCGGAGGTCGCTGACGGCGCCGGTGGCCTTGTTCGCCAGCTCGACGACGTTCTCCCGGGTCTTGCCGTAGAACTCGTTGGCCTGGCCGGTGACGTCGTTGAGCTGCGCCTGGGCCTGATCGAGCACCTGCTTGCCCTGGGTCACGGCGTTGTCCGCGTAGCCGCGGAGGTCACTTGCGATAGACATCTGAACTGACTCCCTGTCGGTGATGTCGGTGGCGGGACTTACTCGGCAGCAGCGGGTGCTGCTGTTGGTTCACTGGATGCGGCGGCCGGGGTGCCGGCCTCCGCGCGAAGCTGTGCGTTCTCGCGCCGGAACGACTCGTAGATGTCGAGCAGGACCTGCTTCTGCCGTTCAGCGAGATCGGGATCGCCGATGATCGAGGCGACGAGTTCCTGGTTCCCTTCGCGGAACTCCAGGATGCCGGCCCGTACGTAGAG
The DNA here is from genome assembly GCA_036269075.1 of Sporichthyaceae bacterium. Lineage (NCBI taxonomy): Bacteria > Bacillati > Actinomycetota > Actinomycetes > Sporichthyales > Sporichthyaceae > Sporichthyaceae bacterium. Next base: position 6,172 of record DATASX010000110.1, on the reverse strand, counting down.
CTGCTCGGCCGATATGCGCAGCCCTCGCTCGATCTGTGAGAGGTACGGGTTGGAAACGCCGGCGAGCCGGGCGAGCTGACGCAACGAGACCTGCCCCTGCTGGCGCTGCTCCCGGATGAACTCTCCGATCGCGGCACCACTGCGCTTCGCGCTGGTTATGGCGCTGGTTGCGGGTTGGTCGCGCGGCCCCTCGGCTATCACTCGTCCAGTGTCGCGCGCGAGTGCTAGCAATTGCAAGCAGCTAGCTAGCGATCTGCGTCACGGCAGCGCCGAACCACGTCTCGTGCTCAGGGCTTCCGTGCGCGAACGCCGCTGGGCGGACGGGTCAGACGGTGTCGGTGCCGTGGCGGCGCTTGCCACCGCGGGTCAGCGCAACGCCGGCGCCGAGCAGGCCGGCCGCGATCAGCACGATCACCAGGATGTCGACACCGGTGAACGAGTTACCGCCGTGGTGGCCGTTCGGGCCGGTGCTGGTGCCGTTCGGCGGCTGGATCTGGATCGGGTCGCCTTCGCACTGCGTGATGTGCGGAGCACCGCTGACCGCGACGATCAGGTGCCGCCCGACGACGCCGGCCGGGAGCTTGACCTGGGCAGTGAACGAGCCCTGCGCGTTGGCTTTGAACGTGCCGAGGTCGTAGCTCTGCGAGCGCATCACCAGGTGAACGTTCGCGCCCGGGCTGAAGTCGGTGCCGGTGACCGTGATGGTCTCACCGGGCAGCGGATGTGTCGTGCTGACCGAGAGCGACCCGGGACAGCCGGCGGGCGGGTACCCCTGCGCCTGCACCGCAGGAGTGAAGAACACCGCGCCAATGAGGGCGGCGGCGAGCGCGATGACGGCTCGTAATCTCATCGGCCTTCTTCCTCTGCGTCCGGAGGCACTCACCCAGGACAACGCAGCAAACCCTAATAGGATGCGTGAACTCGGCAACTCATCCGGGCGATTGGGCAAGAAATGTCCGTTACTCCCGGTCTTCGGCCGCTGTTTGGCCGTCGACGCGCAACATTGCATCGCGGGGGAGCCCGCGCTTCACGACCGCCAGGCCGATGGGGCCCCACTCGTGATGGTGGAGCGCCGTGCCCAGGAAGCCGACGATTCGCCCGTCCACCTCGATGGGTGTCCCAGCGGCCGGCAGCGTGTCCGACTCGCCGCCGAAGTGGACGAGGGTGAGCCGGCGCGGCGGCCGGCCGAGGTTCTGCACCCGGGCCACCGTTTCCTGGCCCCGGTAACACCCCTTGTCGAGGTGCACCGCGGTGCCGATCCAGTCGACCTCGTGCGGGATCGTCCGATGATCGGTCTCGAAGCCGAGCCGCGGACGGCGAGCCTCGACGCGGAGCGCCTCGAACGCCCACAGCCCGGTCCGGGCGGCACCGGCCGCGACCAGCGCCTCGAGAATCGACTCCGCACGCTCGCGCGGGACGACCAGGTCGGCGGCGTCCGGCCCAGGCCAGGGCATCCGCCGCACGAATCCGCCGCCGGGCACGGCCGCGGCCCGACCGGCCGGTTCCGGCACCGGCAGCCGGGCCAGGGCAAGCACCGTCGGCGTGGCCGGCCCGACGATCGACAGGACGGCCCAGTCGGCCGACACGTCGGCCGGTTCGACCCGCTTGAGGAACTGCATCTTGCGCAGGTAGCCGAGGACGTCCGGCGCGGCGCCCGGCTCGGTGTCGAGCCAGACGGTGCCGTCCAGTTCGGTCAGCTGCCAGTGCTGCTCGACGTGCCCGTGCGGGGAGAGGACGAGCGCTTCGGTGCTGTCGCCATCGGCGAGGGCGGTCAGGTGTTGCGAGCAGATCGAGTGCAGCCAGCCGAGCCGGTCCTCGCCGGGAACGACGAGGACGTCGCGGTTGGAGCGGTCGATGACGCCGGCGCCGGTGCTGAGCACGCGCTGCTCGCGCAGCGGGTCGCCGTAGTGCCACGCCACCCCGGCGTCGCGGCCGGCGGCGGGAACGGCGATGTCAGTGGTCATGTCCTACACCTGATCGTTTCGCCGGCGGCGTTTGTTCCGCCGCGCACTGCCGGCAGCGACCGAACACGGTGAAGTGCGAGCGGTCCAGCACGAACCCGTCGGTCGCCAGCAACCGCTCGGCTAGCGGTTCCACGAGCGACGGCTCCGCGTCGACGACCGCGCCGCAGGCGTGGCACACGACGTGGATGTGATCGTCCTCGGCCGGCCGGTACGACGGCGCGCCGTGCCCGAGGTGCGCGTGCCGCACCAGGCCGATCTGCTCCAGCAGTTCGAGGGTGCGGTAGACGGTCGTCACGTCCACCCCGTCGACCGACTCGCAGATCTGCTCGGGCGTCGCGTGGCCCAGCGCGCGGACGGCGTCGAGCACCTGCTCTCGTTGGGGGGTGACCCGCAGCCCGAGTCCCCGCAACCGAGCGGCGAGTTCGCCCGCCGCTGTCGGGCCCGGGTGCGTTCGCTGATGCGCAGTCATTGCTGCCATGGTAGGTAGCCTCGCGATGTGCAGGGAGCCCAGCGCGCCGTGGTGGCCGTCCTCGGCACCGGCCTGGTCGACCCGACCGGTCCGGTCATCCGGGTCGACGACCCGGGTGTCACCCGCGGCGACGGCTGCTTCGAGGGCTGCCGGCTGCGCGACGGGGTGATCGACAAGCTGGACGCGCACCTGGCGCGGCTGACCCGATCCGCTGCCGCGCTGGAGATCCCGTTCGACCGTCCGGCGTGGGAGGCGCTGATCGCCGAGGCGGCCGCCGCGTGGACCGCGCCCGGCGAGGCGGCGATGAAGGTGCTGCTCACCCGCGGCGCGCCTGGCGAGGGACCGAGCGGGTTCGTCGCCATCGGTCCGCTGCCCGCCGACTACCCGCGGCAGCGCCGGGACGGGCTGAAGGTCGTCACGCTGTCGCGCGGCTTCCCGTCCGACGCGTTCGCCGACGCGTCGTGGCTGCTCGGCGGCGTCAAGACGTTGTCCTATGCGGTCAACATGGCTGCGCAACGAGAGGCTTCGCGGCGCGGCGCGGACGACGCCGTGCTCATCAGCTCGGACGCCGTGGTGCTCGAATCACCGACCGGGTCGGTCGCCTGGTGGGACGGCAGCACGCTGCAGACCACCCCGACGGGCGACACCGGCATCCTGGCCGGCACGACACAGCGACTGCTGTTCGAGCGGGCCGCGACAGCCGGTTGGGCCACCGCCGAAACGACGGCGAGCGTGGCCGACCTGCACGCCGCTGACGTCGTCTGGTTGATCGGGAGCGTGCGCGGTCCGGTCGACGTCGTCGAACTCGACGGCGTGGCGCGCAGCCGGGTGCCGGACGTGGACGCCGAGGTCCGCCGACTGGCCGGGTTCAGCGGTTGACAACGAGCATTACGGTGGATGTACACGAGAGAGGAGGTGGTCCGATTTTGAGTACTTATTGGACACGTGAGGTGGCTTCCAGCTAACCACCGCAAGCGCATCGGACCTGCTTGGGCCTTGCGCCCGCCGCCAGCGCGCGGTGGGAAGGCAATTCCTGGCAGTCACCCGGCCCCCGAGTCGTCGGCCAAGTCCAGCCGACCCCGATCCGTCGATCGGACATGACTCGGGGGCTGCTTGCTGTCCGGCGCGCGTTCAGCCATCGCCGGGATCGCGTATCGCGAGCTGACGGAGGACGGGGATGCCGGCACCGAGCCGCCTGGTGAGATCGACGACCTGATCGGTGCGCGGGTCCACCGCGTCGAGGTGGCCGGTCGCGTCGATGACGAACAGCCACCGGCTGTCCGGCGACCAGACCGGCCACTCGCGCTGCAGGGCGGCGAACGGGTCGACGGGGATCGCAAGTTCGTGCTCGGAGCCGGTGGCGAGGTTGATGATCTCGAGCGCGGGGTGCCGACGATCGAGTTCGCGCACGGCGAAGCCACCGTCGGGCGAGATGACGCCCGGCTGCGCATCGCGATCCGGAACGCGAAGGTCGAGGGTCCGTCGCGCGCCGTCCGAGCGGTTGATCAGCATCGTCGCGCAGGACCGGTGCCGTCCACACTCGCTGGTCAGCCACCGGCTCGGGCCGACCGCGAGCAGCGCGCCGGTCGTGATCCGCGTCGTGCCGTCAGGCCGCGCGTCGTACCAGCCGTCATCGGCCTCGAAGATCAGGTTCCCCGTCTGATCGGGAAGCGCGTCGGGCGAACCGCCGGGTGGCACCGGTATCTGCACTCCGGTGGGGCGGCCGTCGATCCCCACCCGCGCGATCCGTTCCGGTCGGCTGCCGCTGGCGAGGACCCAGACGTGAATCGGGTCGGGTCCGGGAGATGCGAGACCTCCGTTACTGAGCAACCCGGTCAGGGCGTGCGTCGGACGTCCGTCCCGGATCAGGTAGCCCGGCACGTAGTCCGAGGGGCGGATCATCGTCCAGTCGCGGCCGGCGATGAGTGCCACCGGCCCGGTGCTCTGTAGTTCGGGCACGGGCGTCGTGGTGATCTCGCCGGCAGCGAGGTCGATGCCGACGAGCACTCGGTCGCCACGGCCGATCAAGTCCCAGCCGCCGCGCACGGGCAGCAGTGGATGGCCGACACGGGTGCGGGCGGTCGGTGTATCCGAACCGCGTCCGGAGCGCGAACCGACACTGCCGGGCGCGCCGCCCGAGTTCGTCACGACAACGGCCACGAGCGTCCCGGCCAACGCGACGACGGCAGCCGGCCAGGCCAGCCGATGCGCGTCGCGCCGCGCGCCGATCTCGAGAACCTCAGCATCGCCGACCGGCGGGTGCTCGCCCTCGCTCATCCACCCATGATGAGCTGCCAATCAGATCAGGTGCGCGAGTTCGTAGATCGGGCGCGTGTACCAGGTGAGCATGCCCTGCTCGTCCAGGAAGGCCATGATCTTCTCCGCCATCCACCGGCGGGACTCGTGCCAGTTCGGGTTGCTGCGGGCGGCGCGCACCGCCTCGTCCGGGTCGAGCCCGACGTGCTCGTACACATCGCGGCTGATCAGCGAGCTCGCCACGAAGCTGGCCACGACCGCGGATGAGACGTTGGTGATCACCTTGCCGACGAGCCCGAGATCGGCCATCTGCCGCGCGACCTCTTCGCGCGCGAACCTGACGTGCCGCGCCTCTTCGACGATGTGGATCCGGCTCACCATCCGCACGAGCGGGTGCACCGACTCGTCATTGACCGTCTCGCGCTGCAGCCGGTCGGTGATCTCCTCCGCGACGAGCACCGGGGCGAACAACGCAGGGCCGCGCGCCGTCGCCTTGTACAGCCGGGCCAACTGATGGACGAGCTTCGGCGGCCGGTAGGTCGGCGCGCCGATCCGGGCGATCGCCTTGGCGAACATCAGCACGTGCCGGGTCTCGTCGCCGATCTCGGCGAGGGCGTACTGGGTGCGCGGGTCCTGCGGGTCCTGGTGGTACGCCCACCGCGCGAGCATCTGGACCAGGATGATCTCGAACCACAAGCCCGTGGACGCAACGCTGGCGAGCTCCTGTCGCGACAGCTCGCGCCGCTGCTCGTCCGTCATCCGGTCCCAGAGGTCGGTGCCGTAGAGCGAGGTCCGCTCGACCGGCATGAACGTCATGTCCAGCTCGACCGGTGCGTCCCAGTCGATGTCGAGGTCCGGGTCGTAGGAGTTCCGCGAGGACGAACTGAGCAGCCGGACGGCGGTCTTGCGGACCTGATCCCGATCCGGCGCGACGGTGGCCCGGGCGGCACGCGCTGCGGTCATCGTGTGTTCCGATCTCTTCGACTGGTCGACCGGAAACCCGCGGACCGGGTTCCTATCACATGGTGTAGCACCTAGATTTGCAGCTGACAAGCTGTAACGGGTACCGCCACGCCGGGCGGATTTCCGCCGCCGACACCCGCGGCGCGCCCTAACCTGGACGGATGCCGGCGAAGACACGCGTAGAGGGGCACGACGCCGTACGGGACGGACGCTCCACCCGCTGGGACCCACACCGCCGCGAGCGCCGGCTGTCGATCATCAATGCCGCGGTCGCCGCGATCGAGGAGCACGGCCCCGATGTGCTGACCGCGCAGATCGCCGACCGGGCCGGCGTCCCGCGCACCCACGTCTACCGGCACTTCGACGGCAAGCCGGCGCTCGATCTCGCCGTCTCGACGCACGTCGCGAACCAGTTGGGGCAGAGCATCCGTGCCGGGCTGGCCGGGGGCGGCAGCGCGCTGACGATCATCGGCGGCGCGATCGATCAGCATCTCGGCTGGGTGGAGGACCACCCGAACCT
>DATASX010000109.1 GCA_036269075.1 Sporichthyaceae bacterium | reverse complement strand
CATGGTGTTGGACTCCTCGACGGTGATCACGCCGTCCTTGCCGACCTTGTCGAACGCATCGGCGATCAGCGAGCCGACCACCGCGTCCTGGGCGGAGATCGAGGCCACACTGGCCATGTCCTCGCGGGTCTGGATCTCGCTGGCCACCGAGCGCAGGTGGTCGCCCAGCGCCGCCGCGGCCGCGTCGACGCCACGCTTGAGGCTCATCGGGTTCGCGCCGGCGGCGACAGCTCGCAGGCCTTCCTTCACCATCGCCTGGGCCAGCACCGTTGCGGTGGTGGTGCCATCGCCCGCGACGTCGTTGGTCTTGGTCGCCACCTCCTTGGCCAGCTGGGCGCCGAGGTTCTCGTACGGATCCGCCAGCTCGATCTCGCGAGCCACGGTGACGCCGTCGTTGGTGATGGTCGGGGCGCCGAACTTCTTGTCGATCACGACGTTGCGCCCGCGCGGGCCCAGCGTCACCTTGACCGTGTTTGCCAGGGCGTTGACGCCGCGTTCGAGGGACCGACGGGCGTCCTCGTTGTACTCCAGGATCTTCGGCATCGCCGGATCTGCTCCCTATTCGTGGCTCATCCGTGGATCCGCGTTCGTGGATCCACATTCGTGGGTCCGCCCCGCGCGCCCGGGACGGGCCGCCCGGGGCGGAATCTGAGGCTGAAGTCAACCCGCGGACCCCCGGCCGTGCGACGCTGACGCGCGCCGTACGGCTGGAGTTCGTCCGAGGTCAGTCGCTTACTTGGAGATCTTCGCGAGCAGATCGCGGGCGGACAGGATCAGGAACTCCTCGCCGCCGTACTTGACCTCGGTGCCGCCGTACTTGCTGTAGAGCACGATGTCGCCGACGACGACGTCCAACGGGAGACGCTGCCCCTCCTCGAAGCGCCCCGGACCGACGGCGAGAACCTCGCCCTCCTGGGGCTTCTCCTTGGCGGTGTCGGGGATGACGAGGCCCGAGGCGGTGGTCGTCTCGGCCTCGAGCGGCTTGACGACGACGCGGTCCTCGAGCGGCGTGATGGAGACCTTGCTGGCCATGGATGCTGACCTTCCCTTACGAGGCTGAGTTTCCAGTCCAGGGGTAACGAGTCGATGGGTTGGGGGCCGGACGTCCTGCCGTCGCGGGGGTCAGGAATCAGCTCCCGTTTGGCACCCGACGTTGCCGAGTGCCAAGTGCGACCCTATGCGGGCCTTAGCACTCAGTCAACCTGAGTGCCAACGGACCCGGATAGGCTCGCCGGCGATGGACCTGGCCACCTTCCACCGTCTGCAGTCCCCAGCCGGGGCTGCGCTGCTGGACCGCGTCGCGGCGGCCGGGCCGCTGGACGACGCAGCCACTCTGGCGCTGGGCACCGAGCTGCGACGCACCGTCGACCCGGATCTCGCCGCGGCCGCGATCACCACGGCCCGGCTGCGGCAGCGGGCCGTGGCGAAGTTCGGTCCGCCAGCTGCCGGCATGTGGTTCACCCCGGACGGCCTGGAGCAGGCCACACACCCGACGGTGGCGGCGCATCGCGCCGCGCGCCTGGCCCGCGCCCTCGGCCCCGGGGCGACGGTGCTCGACCTGTGCTGCGGGATCGGCTCGGACCTGCTGGCCGCCGCGGCCGCCGGACTGCGGGCCACCGGCGTGGAGTTGGACCCGGTGGTCGCGGCGGCGGCCCGGCTCAACACCGCCGACCGGGCGGTGATCGAGAACGGCGACGCCACGACCCGGGCTCTGGACGCCGCGGCGGTGTTCGTCGACCCGGCCCGGCGCGGTGCCCGGGGCCGGGTGTTCGACCCGGCGGCCTACGTCCCGCCGTGGTCGTTCGTGACCGGCCTGCTCACCGCAGGCCGACCCGCCGCGGCGAAGGTGGCGCCGGGGATCGGGCACTCCGCCGTCCCTGCCGACGTCGAGATCGAGTGGGTCTCGCTGCCCGACGGGGTCAAGGAGGCCGCGCTCTACGCGGGCGCGCTGAGTACCGGGGTGCGGCGCCGGGCGTCCTTGCTGCCGGGCGGGCACACGCTGGCCGCGGCCGGGCCGGACACCGCGGACGAGCCCCCGCCGGTGGGGGCGGTCGGGCGGTGGCTGCACGAGCCGGACGGCGCCGTGATCCGCGCCCACCTGGTCGGGGCACTGGCCGCCGAGGTCGACGGGCGCCTGGTCGACCCGAGGATCGCCTACCTGACCACCGATGCCGCGGTGGCGACCCCGTTCGCCCGCAGCTACGAGGTCCTTGACGTGCTGCCGACCAAGACCGCCCGGCTGCGCGCGGCGTTGCGGGAACGGGGCGTCGGCACGTTGACCATCAAGAAGCGCGGCCTGGCGATCGTCCCGGACCAGCTGCGCGGCGAACTGCTGGCCGGGGCGACCGGGGATGCGGCAGCCACGATCGTGCTGACCCGGGTCGCCGGGAAGGCCATCACGCTGCTGGTACGACCCGTCTGACCCGCACTCAGCCCGCGATGACGTGGCGCAGGATCAGCGCGTCGGTGCCGTCGGCGTAGTAGCGCCGCCGGGTGGCGATCGTGGTGAAGTCCCGGCGGCGGTACACGGCCAGCGCGGCCTCGTTGTCGGCCCGGACCTCCAGGAGGACCTCGTCGCAGCCGCGGGCGCCGGCCTCGCCGAGCAGCGCGTCGAGCAGGACCCCACCGACGCCGTGGCCCTGCCGGTCCGCGCGGACGGCGACGGTCTGGACGTCGCCGGTCGGCGGGCTCAGACCCAGTCCGACGTACCCGACGACCTCGTCGGTGGCGTCCGTGACCACGCGGTACCAGCGCCGCTCGGGAATCCCGGCCAGCTCGCCCCAGAACGTCTCGGTCGACCAGGCGTCGCGGCCGAACAACGCGGCGTCGATCGCGGCCATGGCTGGGATGTCCCACCAGCGGGCCGGGCGCAACCGCGCGACTCCGACCGGCAGCGGACCAGGAGGCTCCGGGCCGATCACGACCGGGCGGGCACGGCCCCGGTGACCTTCTTGCGTTCGCCGGGCTCGACGGCGTCGGGGCGGCGCAGGTAGAGCGGGACCGGGTCCAGGGTCGGTCGTCCGGCGGCGACGGCGGCCTCGACGATCCCCGCAAGGTCGCCCGGCGCCGGGTGGATCGGCGTCCGCGCGTCCGGGAACGAGTCCGGGTACAGCACGCCGCCCTCGCCGAAGGTCGGTCCGGACCAGGCGACCTCGGCCGGGCGAGCCACGTCGGGCCCGGTCAGTCGCACTGCGCTTGTTGCTCGCGTATCTCGCTCGCTCGAGTCACTCGCGGTACCGCGGTAGCGGGCCCAGTAGACCTCCTTGCGCCGCGCGTCGGTCGCGACCAGGAACTCGCCCGGCTCGGTGCGCGCCGCGGCCGCCGCGAGCACGTCGAGGCTGCACACGCCGTGTACCGGGACTCCCAGCGCGTGAGCCAGCGACCGCGCGGTGACCACCCCGACCCGCAGCCCGGTGTACGGCCCGGGGCCGACCCCGACCGCGATCCCGCCCAACTGACTTGCCGTCAGACCGGCGGCGGCCAGCACCTCCCGGATCCCGACCGCCAGCAGTTCGTTGTGTCGGCGGGCGTCGACCACGCACCGCTGGGCCAGCACGGCTCCGTCGGAACAGACGGCGACGCCGACCGACGGTGTCGCGGTGTCCAGGGCGAGCAGCAGCACCGGGTCAGGTTAGAGCGTCGATGAGGTCCACCCCGGACCAGCGGGGGCCGACCCCGGTCACGCGCACCTCGCGGACCGCGGCGCTCGGGTCGTCCGGGTCGGCCAGGACCGGGACCTCGATGGTCCGGGTCAGCACCAGCTCGAGGCGGTCGGTTGCCAAGGCCTCGACCAGCCCGGCGCCCCATTCCACGACGGTCACCGACTCCGCCACCGACTCGTCGAGGTCCAGGTCGGCGACCTCGACACTGTCGGCCATCCGGTAGGTGTCCACGTGGACCAGCGCCGGTCCCCCACACTCGGAGGGATGCACCCGGGAGATGACGAACGTCGGCGAGGCGATCCGCCCGCGCACGCGCAGCGCCGCCCCCAGCCCCTGGGTGAGCGTGGTCTTCCCGGCGCCCAGGTCGCCGGAGAGCACGACCAGATCCCCCGCCCGCAGCAGCCGCGCCAGCCGGGCGCCCAGCTGCTGCATGTCCGTCGCCGTCGGCACCACCACCCGAACCTCGGCCCCGCTCAGCACAGCCCCCCGCTTGCCGTGCGCAACGAGCGCAACGTCGGCAACAGCCCGGCCGCGTATCGCAGGTCCTGCTCCAGCAGCGCCGCCGGCGCGCCGCTGCGTCCGGTCCGGATCGCCACCGCCGGGTGGTACGTCGGGATCAGCGGTCGGCTGCCGAACTGGTGCAGGTGACCGCGAACCGCGCTCAGCGCCGCCCCGCGACCCAGGGCCCACTCCGCGGCCGCCTGACCCATCGTCAGAATCAGCAGCGGGTCGATCAGTTCGAGCTGCGCGGCCGTCCAGTCGCGGCAGTTCTCGGTCTCGACGCGGCGCGCCGGACGGCCGTCCGGCGGGCGGCACTTGACCACGCTCAGCACCGCGACGTCCTTCCGCCACATGCCCGCGTCGGCCAGCAGGAAGTCCAGGTGGTGGCCGGACCGACCAGCCAGCGGGCGTCCCGCGCCGTCCTCGGCCGGGCCGGGCGCCTCGGTGAGCAGTACTACCTCGGCCCCGGCCGGCGCCTGTCCGACCACGACCTTCGAGCGCGAGGCAGCCAGGTCGACGCACCTCGTGCAACCCCGCACCCGCACAGCCAGCTCATCCCAGCCGGGAACGGTTTCCATACTCGGAGCGGTCATACCGCGGCTTCGCCGTACGAGTCGCGGTAGGTAGCCACCCGGACCCGTTCGATCAGCCGGCGCAGCGCGGCGTTGACTTCGTCCGGGTACTCGAGCATGACCAGATGGCCCGCGTCCGGAAGCACCGTCAACTCCGCCTCGGGGACTGCCGCGGCCATCCGCCGGCTGGCCGCCAGCGGCGTCAGCACGTCCTTGCCGCCGCCCACGATCAACGTCTGCACCGTGCGCAGGGTCGGCAGCGCCGCTTCCTGGTCGAAGCGGGTGAACTCGGCGAAGAACTCGCCGAACACGTCCAGCGGCGTGGAGTTCAGGATCTCGCCGGCGAATCGGGCGACGGCCGGGTCGACGTCCGTGCGACCGAACGACAGCCGGCGGGTGACCCACAGCCCGATGTCGCGATCGGCGCCCATGCCGCGGGCGATCAGCAAGGGCCGGTTGGTCACCAGGTCGACGACCCCGGGGCTGAACCGCCACAGGCTCTTCACCACCGCGGGCGGAAGGCCGAGCGTCATGTCCGCCAGCCGACCCGACGAGGTGGCGACCAGCGCCGCGCCCATGATCCGGTCGCCGAAATCCTCCGGGGCTCCTGCCGCGTACGACATCACGACCATGCCGCCGAGTGAGTGTCCGACCAGCACCACCGGCCCGTCCGGCGCGGTGGCCGCGATCACCGAACGCAGATCCGAGATCAGCTGCGCCATCGTCGACCGCTCCGGGTCGCCGCGGCCGGAGCGGCCGTGGCCGCGCTGGTCGTAGAACACGCACCGCACGACCCCGCGCAGGTCCTGGCGCTGGAAGTGCCAGGTGTCCATGTTCAGACAGAAGCCGGGCAGGAAGACCAACGTCGGCGCGTTCGGTTGCCGCGGCGCTTCCTCGATCTCGACGCACAACCCGACGCCGTCGTCGGCGTAGACGGTGATCGGTTCGGAGTGCACCGACCCCAACGGGACGGCGTCGGCGACCTCGGCCAACTCGCTGAGCAGCTCCACCGCACGACCGGCCGCCCTACGTGCGACGTGCCGGCGTCGGGCGGCCGTGGTCGCCATCGCGGTACCTGCCACCAGTCCGGCGCGGACCGCCCAGCGCACCAGGCCGGTGGAGTCCTCACCCATCAGCGCGCCTCGTTCCTCGGCGCGCCGATGGGGCCCGGTCGCGCCGCGCCTCTCGATGAGCTCGCAAGCTCGCTCATGCTGTCCCCCGGTAGACCCGCGGGATGCGCTCCCCGATGCGGGTGACTATCTCGTAGGTGATCGTGCCTATCGCGTCGGCCCACTCCTGCACGGTCGGCTCACCGGACTCGCCGGTGCCGAAGAGCACGACCTCCTCCCCGATATCGGCAGCGTCGTCGCCCAGGTCGACCACGAACTGGTCCATGCACACGCGGCCGGCGATCCGGCGCCGGGCACCGGCCGCCCACAACGGCGCGGTGTTGCCCGCCGCCCGCGGGATCCCGTCCGCGTAACCGACCGGGACGAGTCCGAGCGTTGTCTGACGATCCGTCACATAAGTGTGCCCGTAGGACACCCCGTGCCCGGCGGGCACACGTTTGACGTGTGCGAGCCGGGCTACCAGCGTCATCGCCGGCCGCAGCCCGAAGCTCGCGCTGTCGCCGACCTCCGGCGCCGGGGAGCAGCCGTAGACCGCGATGCCCGGCCGGACCAGGTCGAAGTGCGCGTCCGGCAGCGCGACAGTCCCGGCCGAGTTGGCCAGGTGTCGCACCTGCGGGCGCAACCCGGCGCGCTCGGCGAACTCGACCGCGGCCCGGAAAGCCCCGATCTGCGCAGCGTTCTCAGGTCGCCCCGGTTCGTCGGCACAGGCCAGGTGCGACCAGACGCCGACCACCTCGATCGTCCCGCTCGCCTGCTCCTTGCCCGCGGCCTCCACCAGGTTGGCCCACTCGGCCGGCGTCGCCCCGCCACGGCCCAGCCCGCTGTCGACCTTCAGGTGCAGCCGCGCCGGGCGACCCACCGAACGGGCGGCCACGGCGATCTCGGCCACCGCCCAGGTCGCGCTCGCGGACAGGTCGACGTCGGCTGCGATCGCCGGCGCAAAGTCCTCGCCGGGCGCGGCCAGCCAGCAGAACACCCGGCAGTCCAGTCCGGCCGCCCGCAGTCGCATGGCCTCCTCGAGCACTGCGACGCCCAGCCAACTCGCGCCCGCGGACACGGCGGCGCGGGCCACCGGCACCATCCCGTGCCCGTAACCGTCGGCCTTGACCACGGCCATCACCTGCGCCGACCCGGCGGCCGCACGCAACGAACGCACGTTCTCCCGGACGACATCCAGGTCGACGCGTGCCTGCGCGCGCCACCGCAGGTCGGCGGTCGGCGGTCGGGGTGCATTCATCGAATCGATTCTGGCACTGCGGCGGCGCAGAACTGGCGTGCGCTGCACCACCACGGCGCGTTACGTGAATCATCTTCAAGAACGTGTCACGCGGGCCGCTCGGCTGAGTGAAGGACCGCCAAATCATCCGAACGGATGGCAACCGAACCCGGACACAACGCGTCTGATGGTCCACAGGTGACCGCACCGACTGCAGTCACCGACGGTGAGGGGGTCTGAGATGTCCCAGAGCCAGATTCAGATCGAGAAGAAGTCGCTGACGTCCAAGAGCGGCGCGAAGATCCGGCAGGAAGCCCCGCTCGACATGCGCACGCCTTCCGGCAAGAAGCTGCCCTACTGATCCTGGAAAGTGGCGGCAATGCGCCGCCACGCCGCCGGGACGTGCTCCGCGACGCTCGCCGCCGAGACCGGACCCGCCCCGTCGGCCGCTTCCCGCGCCGCCGCACCGTGCAGGTGCGCGCCGAGCGCCCCGGCCGCCGCCGCCGGTAACCCGGCCGCCAGCAAGGCCCCCGTCAGACCCGAGAGCACGTCGCCACTGCCGGCCGTAGCCAGCGCGGCGCAGCCCGCGCCGTTGACCCAGCCCGGGTCGTCCCCCGGCCCGGCGACCACCGTGGTGTAGCCCTTCAGCAGGACCTCGGCCCCGTACCGGCGGGCCGCCAGCACCGCGTGATCCAGCCGGGCGCCCTCCACCTCGGCGCGATCCACGCCGAGCATCCGGGCCAACTCGCCGGCGTGCGGAGTGAGCAACGTCGGCGCGGCCCGCCGCACCGGTTCGGTGCCCGCGAGCAACGTGAGCCCGTCGGCGTCGACCAGCACCGGGACGTCGGTGGCGAGCACGTCGGCCAGCAGCGCGGCAGCCACCGCGTCGATGCCCAGCCCGGGGCCGATCACCCAGGCCTGGACCTGGCCCGCGGCCGACGGCCGCCCGTCGGACGCCACGACCTCCGGGCACCGCGCCCGGACCTCGGCCGCCAACGGGCCCGGCCCGACGAACCGCACCATTCCGGCCCCGGCCCGGACCGCGGCGAGCACGGTGAGCACGGCCGCACCGGGGTAACGCGTCGAGCCCGCGACCACCCCGAGTACGCCGCGCCGGTACTTGTCGTCGGTGCGCCGCGGATGCGGCAGCAACCGCGCTAGGTCGACGTCCTGCGGGCAGCGCAGGACGGGTTGCGGCAGGTACGGCGCGAGGCCGATGTCGATCAATGTGGTCGCGCCGGCCAGTCCGGCGGCCGGGTCGACGAGCAGCGCAGGCTTCCACGTCCCGAACGTCACCGTGGCGTCGGCCCGCACCGCGGCGCCGGGGACCCGACCGGTGTCCGCCTCGACTCCACTGGGCAGGTCGACCGCGACGATCAGGCCACGCGAGTCGGCCGCCGCGGCGGCCAACTCGGCGGCGGCCGGCCGCAGGCCCCCGGCGGCACCGATCCCGAGGATCCCGTCGAGCACGAGGTCGGCCCGGGCCACCAACTTCGCGTCAGTGCTAACCCGGCCACCGAGCCGGCGAAACTCGGCCAGCCCGGCGCGGTGCGCCCGTTCCGGGTCGAGCAGGAGCGCGTGCACGACCGCTCCGCGGGCCGCGAGTCGGGCGCCCGCGAACAGCGCGTCGCCGCCGTTGTCGCCGCTGCCGACCAGCAGCACGACGCGGCTCGCGTAGACCCGACCGAGTAGGCCCGCGCACGCGTTCGCCAACCCCGTGGCCGCCCGCTGCATGAGCGTCCCCTCGGGCAGGCCGGCCGCCAGCGCGTGCTCGGCCGCCCGAACCGCGGCCACCGAGTGGGCCTGCCTCACGACTCGTCGTCCAGCAACGGCGCTCCGACGCCCTCGGCCACCACCAACGCCGAAGCCATCCCGGCGTCGTGGCTCAACGACAGATGCCAGGAAACGATGCCCATCGACCGCGCCCGCGCGGCCACGCTCCCGCGAGTCGCCAGCCGGGGCGTGCCGGCCGCGTCCTTGACCACCTCGGCGTCCTGCCAGCTCAGGTTCCCCGGAGCGCCCAACGCCTTGGCCACGGCTTCCTTGGCCGCGAACCGCGCGGCCAGTGAGGCCACGCCGAGACCGCGCTCCCCCGGGGTGAACAACCGCTCCGCGAGGGCCGGCCGCCGGCGCAACGCTTCGGCGAACCGTCGGATGTCGCACACGTCGATGCCGACCCCGACGATCATGCGCACCTCACGCGGCGACCATACCGACTCGGCCCGTCCCATCTTCTGGCGTGTCGGGCGCCCGTACCACGT